>JAQVLS010000048.1 GCA_028704035.1 Desulfotomaculaceae bacterium
CAACTACCAGATCCTCGCTCTATCCGGCGGTTTTTCCTACGGGGATGACGTCCATTCGGGTAAAATCCTTGCCGTGGAGCTGACTTCTTTTTTAAAAGAGCATTTAGCGGAATTTGTTAATAAAGGCAAGCTGGTTATCGGCATCTGCAATGGTTTTCAGGTATTGGTCAGGACCGGTTTGCTGCCGTACCGCAGGCTTGGTGAAATCAAAACGACCCTGATGGTCAACGACAGCAGCCATTTTGAATGTCGCTGGGTAAACCTTTTGGTTGAAAAAACCCGTTGTGTTTTTACACGCGGTATGGCAGGAAGGGTTATAAACGTGCAGGTTGCTAACGGTGGGGGTAAATTCTACACTACCCCGGATACTTTGCGGGATATTGAGAACCAGGGCCAAGTTGTATTTCGCTATGTCGGAAACGATGGCAGCCCGACTCTTTTATACCCCGCCAACCCGAACGGCTCCCTTAATGCCATAGCGGGAATATGCGACAGCACGGGCCGCATCATGGGTATGATGCCTCACCCTGAACGCTGTGTGGGCAAAACCCAGCATCCTAACTGGCGCAGGTTGAACGGAGATATTTCAGCGTGCTGTCAGGACATTTTCAAAAATGCTGTGGAATATGCGCGTCAGATGTAAACATTTTTGGCGGGATGAATCCCGCCCTACACGGGATTAGCACGGCAACATGGGATATCAAAAGACCTGTCATGCAAAATGGCAGGTCTTTTTGATATATATTAAGCAAAATCCGTTGTTGAACCCAATTGCATCGGCAGGATGTGAGAATAGCGACCCGGGACCAGGAATGGGGACACACCTTTCTAACGGATATTTCTTTGGGGTTGAGGTATGTTCCCTATTATTAAAAGCATAAATCGGGCTGATAACGAGAGAATATAGAAATAAAATCAATCAGGAGGAAAAATATTTGAGAATTATTGCCTTAACAGCTGCTGTTCTTTCTTTCGCCTTATTTTATACTTTATCATGCGCACCCTTAAGCGACGCCGCTAAGGTAATGCCTGAAAATATTAGCATAATTATTGACATGGATAACCTCACCCTGACACTCTTCAACAAGGGGGAATTTTACAAAAAGTACCCTGTGGCTATGGGGAAATACGAAACCCCAACGCCTGTAGGAAACTGGAAAATTATATCTATGTACAACAACCCGCCGGATGTCATGGGCACCCGTTGGATGGGATTGAATATACCCTACGGCCAATATGGCATTCACGGCACCAACAACCCGCACAGCATTGGCAGTTTTGCCAGCCATGGTTGTATCAGGATGTTTAACAATGACGCTGAAGAAATCTACCATATGGTAACTTCCGGTACGCCTGTTATAATAATTGGCACCCCTTTCGGCGCGCCGGGCGCCGGTCCATCACCGTTAAAAATTGGAGATAGAGGGCCTGCTGTCCTGGAAGTGCAGCGAGCCTTAAAAAGGCTGGGTTATCTTAAATGGACACCGGACGGTTTCTGGGGTCAGGGAACAGACAAAGCCGTGAAACAATTCCGTGAGGACAATGGCCTCACGGGAACCAATATTGTTGACGACAAAACATACAAATTACTGGGATTTTAGATATTTACGTTTACGCATACAAAGATAAGCGTCAGGTCAGCATTTTTTGCAAACCTGTTCGCATTCCGGTGATTTCTAAATATCAAAGAACAAGACTGAAAATTTTTTATTAAAAATGAACTTACGGTATTTAAATAACCATGCGCCGTTTAAAGATATTGTGGCTGATAAGATTTTTAATTATTTGTTCCAGTATGTACCTCTCTTCTAAGTCAGGGACATTCCGCAAGACAGCCATGGCTTCCTCCAGATAAACGATCGCATATTTTGCAGCAGCGCCGCGCTCCATTATACCGGACGCCATGCCGATACTTATCCCCAGCCGTCTCATGATTTCCTGTTGCTCCGCAGACGCGCCGGCAAGTCGTGCGCCAATGGCGGCACATCCGGCGAAAAGCTCCGCCGTTTCCTTGCGTACAACCTCGCGGTAAGCCTCTGACGCAGGGTTATTTCCCTTTATTCTGTTTTTTAAAATACCGCCTTCATGGATCCTGCAAACAATTTCAGCTATCGGGCCCATAAAATTACTCATACCGGCATTATAAAGAAATGAAAAACCTTTTCCATAAAGGTAGTCGCCTACCAGGATCGGGAACTGCGACCCATCCCTTGGATCTGAATCTTCCCTAATGTAATCAGTATCTTTTTCTGGTATAAATTTATGCACCATGGAGGCCATATGCGTAAACTGAAAAACGCAGGCCAGGTACAAGGCTTTTTCTCCAGTATAGCCATAAATGCGTGATGAAAGTATAACCAGGGCCGGCCTGATCACCTGGTCTCTATATGAAAATTCCAGGTGAGCATATCTGCCGATGTGGTCTGATCTTATAAACATCTCCTTTTCCACAATATTGTTTACAGCATGAAGTTCTTTTTCTATAGGTTTTATAATATCCCCTAACATAACTAGCACCCCTCCACAACAAAAAAACATAACAAATCATAGCGATAATATTCGGTATAATCCTATTAAATCCTGCCGTTTTTTAATTTTTACAACGGAATAACCGGGCCAAAAAATTAGCGAGCCCTGCAACCGATCATGTTGCAAGGCTCGCTAACCCAGTATTCGCTTGGTACTAATAAATATCCCCCCTAAATATTCACGGCTTTCTGCAAAGTTGCCTCCGGTGTCATACCACGTTTCAACTCTTTAGCTGTCATATGTTTCGCGCAAAAACGATTATTCAGGTAGTTGCACGCGTCCCAGGGATTAACCTTCTCACCGCAGGTAAAAACGTCTACTGCCGCATAGCCCAGTTCCGGCCAGGTATGGATAGCCAGGTGCGATTCTGATATAACAACCACACCGCTTACCCCTTGAGGACTGAATTTATGGAAAACACATTCTCTAACTTCAGCGCCGGCTTCAAGCGCGGCATTGACCATGATTTCTTCTACTTTTTTAATGTCGTTGAGAATGTTAAAGTCGCAACCACAAACCTCAGCCAATACATGGCGGCCCAAATGTTTCATTTATCTGCCTCCCTTATTAATACATTTTAACCCTGCGAACCTCCAACTCATGTGTTTTCAACCAAATTAAATTTTAGCATATTATTCAATCTTGTCAATAAAATTTTGGGGCTTACGGTCCTAATCTTTGTTTTTCCAGCAGATTATGTAGACTAGCCTGAAAACGCCATGTTTTTTCCTTAATCTCTTACAATATACGGACCAGGTATTAAAAACGTGTCATTTCCTTTTTACCCCACTATTAACTCCATAAAATTGCGACAAGAAAAACACCCCTGACAGGAAAACAGGGGTAACAGGGATCACATTTATTTTTTATTTTTTTTGTTTTTCAAAGCAACATCTTTGTGATGCTGGGCCATTCTGTTATTAAACTCTTCTATTTCCAGAGTACCCGGGGGATTCGCGTTAATGCTTATTTTATCCTTATCCTTCTCCGGCAAACCATCACCACCCAGACTTAAATTTTAATCCTCGCTAATGGCATCGGTCGGACAGCTTTCCTTCGCTTCATTAGCCTGATCCTCCAGCGCCGCCGGTACCTCATCGACTATGTTGTGCGCTTTATCATCCTCATTCCAATCAAAGACTTCCGGGCATACATCGATACATGCGCCGCAGCTAATACATAATTCCTGATCAACTTTTACTCGCAATAGTTACCACCGCCTTTATATTTTTAAAGCAGTTATAGTTTGGCTAAAGAGGCACAAATTATGTAAGCCTAAAAATTTTTAAAAAAATAAGATATGTATATGATTAATAATACCCAATAAAAATAATAACTCAGGTACCAGGTACCCGAGTTATTTTGGTCGGAGCGACACGACTCGAACGTGCGACCTCTACCACCCCAAGATAGCGCTCTAGCCAAACTGAGCTACGCCCCGATAAAGAATAGAGTGCATGTAATAAGAATTTTATCTTTTTTTTGAGCAAAAGTCAAGAAAAGAAGATGCATCGGATCTGTAGCAGTTTGTTACGTTTTTTCAACTTTTTTTGTATATAAATGTGCCAAATTCAAGATGTTGTCGATTGGCGAAGATCAATAATTTGTACTGCAGCAGCGTCTTAACCAAGTCAGGGTTCATTTTATCTTTTGTCACAGTCCTGCTTCTGTCCATATATAGCATTTCTTTCAAACTATCCAGGAGGCCGGGCAAATTGCTCCGCTCAACTCTTATTCTCTTGAATCCGACATTTTCGTACAACGACGTGTATTCCTCCAAGGACAGGAATTCTGACAGCCCACAGACTCTCTTTATTTGTTGCCGAGCGTGCTTCGGCAGTGAGCTGCCGGCCGTCATTTCAATATCTACTATAATCCCGCCGGCCTTAAGTACCCGCCGGCATTCCTGCAGGACCTTCTCCGCCGGCAAAAAAATAAGCAGAGATTCAATCAGGACAATGTCCGCGACTTCATCACGAAACGGCATACTAAGCGCGTCTCCGACAATAAATTGTGCCTCCGTCCCTGCCCGAAGGTTCCTGGCCTTCGCCTTTTCAATCATCTTCTGTGATATATCCAGGCCAAAAACATAAGCTCCGCGTGTTTTTGAAAGGTAAGACGCGGTCTTACCCGTGCCGCAACCGATATCCAATATGATACCGTTACTTGCTATCGGGACGCCCCGCAATACCTTTATCGAATGTGAAAACCCACCTGGATGCAAATTTCCGTAACCCAGGGATGTTATTGCCTCAAGATATGAATTCATATGTCATCCCTTTCCGTCACATTATTTTATATCCTATGCGACGTAGCTGCCTGGGGTTACGGGAAAGACAATATGTGGACATACCGGCATAATATTGCACGCTCACTGCGCGCTATAGCAAAAAATAAATGTACCGAATTGAAAGCTGAATAGTACGCCTCACGTCCCACCCTCAGCTTATCCAGCGCCCGATTACGAAAAGAACGGTGATCACAGAAAACACAAAAATAGAAATGATTGAATAGATCTGGGTCAACCTGTGTTTATGAAGTATATGGGCCAGGGTGATAAACCCCGGGAATAAAACAATGATGTACCTGGGCATCCCCAGAGGCGTGTTGTCGACAACGGAAGAGAAAGGAATTAAAAATCCCAGCACCAGAAATATCAAAAAAGATTTGTCTTTAATATAATTAAAGCTTCTTATTACCAGAAATAAAAAGAGCATAGCCATAACTGATTCAAAAAAACAATAAAAGACACCGTCATTAATAAATTTGGCTATATTTGTAAATTGCCCCGCCCCCGGATACGCAAAATGCCGAAAGCCCCAGTATTCCCGGTTCAAAGAAGTGGCGAATGCCAGAGGGTCTCCGGTCGCCTGCCATAAAACAGCCATAAATATTAATAGTGAGGCTGGAATTATCAGCAGTGTCGCGGATTTTTTTAAATCAAGCCGGCGACCGTTGGCTTCATAAAAATAATAAAGGAGGGCAAAAAAAGTAACAACGCCAATGTTTCTGGTTAGAGCCGCCAGCGCGCCTAACACCGCAGCTGTAATGTATTTATCCTTCCTGGCATAGTAAAAAGCCCCCAGTATAAAAGCCAGTAAAAGAGGTTCGGAATAAATTGACGAAAAAAATATCGCTGTGGGGAAAAATAGCAGCGCAAAAACCGTGGTCATAGCGATTTCTTCATTGTAATCATCTTTCACCAATCGGTAAAGATAAATGCATGCGACTAATAGAGCGATGTTTGAGATCAAAAAACCTGAAACAATATTGCTTTGGGTCAGCAAAGTTAGGGCCCTGATCAGGAAAGGGAACATGGGGAAAAAAGGGGCGCTGTCATAGTCATATCCCTGCCCCGCTATTCTTAAGAACCATCCCGCATCCCAGTGGATCAGCGAATCAAATAAAGCATGCGGATGCAGGTTGTCGACTACTGCCGGAAGAAAAGGGTTGAACACATCCCTCGTTATGAAAATTAAAAAAATAATAAGGAACTTATTTAAAAAATAAAGATAACTGACACGTTTGATATCCTCTGAAATAATCACTTACCCCCCAGATGTTTTGGCAACCATTTTACCCTTGCGAAAAACCCATAGCTTATTAAGAACGAAATTAAATAAAAAAGTTATGAAGGTGGCCATAAACAAGGCCATGGTCTGCTTGAGTTCCAAATTAAGGAATATGTAGATGGAAACGCTGTTAATGCCGAGCCCGACCAGGTTTACCAGTAAGAACTTAACAAACCTGCCCCTCTCGTTTTCATGCAGGCTGATTCTGAAGGTCCAGAACTTGTTTAAAAAAAAGCTGTTTATTATTCCGCAAAAGTAGCTAAACCCTTTGGCAATTGTATAAAACAACACACTCTCAGCTGGAAACATCTTTAGGACAATAAAATATATCGTCCAGTCTATAAGAGTATTTATACATCCAACCGCTGTGAATTTAAATAACTGAAAAATACTTTCCATATGGACTCCTTGTGCTCATACATAAGTCCTGTAATTTTTAAACTTTATTAAAAGCTCCTTTTTAATTTGTACAATTCAATAAAAGCCTTTAAAATCACCGACAATTTAGCGCCCGTCTGACTCCCGGCTGTCCTGGGATAATGATTGACGCCCACCTCGGTTATTGTATATCCCTTTGATTTGGCCTTAGCCAGGATCTCAGTGTCGATAAGCGCGCCCTGGGCGGTAAGAGTGATATTGTCAAATATCTCCTTCTTGTACAGCTTAAAAGCAGAATCGACATCAGAAATATTAAGTTTAAATAGCATGTTGACCATAGCGCCCCACATAAAGGCGTTAACCCTGCGATGCAAAGGATCCTGCCTCCTAATCCGGTAACCGGAGACAATATCGTGCTTTTCTATATGAGGCAGGAGATTTTTTATTTCTTCAACTTTAAACTGACCGTCACCGTCAGTATAAAAGATAAGCTCCTTTCTGGCATTCCTAAATCCTGATTGCAACGCGGCACCGTAACCTTTATTAATTTCGTGATGTATTACTCGTACCTGCGGGTATTTTCCCGCCAGTTTATCGGCAATTTCAGCGGTGCGGTCCTTGCTGCCGTCGTTTACAATGATAATTTCATAATCATCGGATACCTGGCTGGCGGCAGCCATCGCATCATGTGTTACTTTCTCGACATTCTGCTCTTCATTGTAGCAGGGAAAAAATATTGTCAACGGGTATTTTCTCATATTCTCCACCATTTTCATCTCACTTGTAATTGAGCCACATATTACCTTTTATCTTCGACATAATTGACACGCATCCTCCCTACCATCTGGTAACCTTTTGTTTAATCTGGTTAAGTTTTATAGATTTTATACAGACCTGGATAAAATAAAGGTATTTATTTAATGTTCAACATAAATATGATTTTTTAAAATATTTTAACTTATGTATTTTGTATAACAAAGCAATTATTTTAACATAATAAGGTTATCTTAAAATCTGGGAGGTGTCAAAGATGGAGTGGTTATCAAGATTAGCTCTCGTGCTCGTAATAATTGGAGCATTGAACTGGCTGCTCGTCGGTCTTTTTCAATGGGACCTGGTAACAGCGCTGTTCGGCGGTGAAGTCCTGCGGTCGTCATCAGGTTTAAGCAGGGTAATTTATACTCTAGTCGGTCTTGCGGGCATATACGCGATCTCATTTTTCTTTAAAGGAGATGCAGTTATAAAAAATAAAGAATAACTTTTTCATGAACTGTATATTCCAAACGTTTCAAGGCAATAATATTTTACAAATAGCATAAAGGAGGAATAGGCATGGACTCAAAACCCCGCAAAAAGGAAAAAATAAGTTCGGAAACCCTGACGCCGCCCCTGGAAGACGAAGATAGCATCTGTTCGGAAGAAGAAATATCCTGCCCCAAATCTTGCGTTTCCGAAGATGAAGAGAATTCTTCCTGTTAAAAGAGACCTTGTAAAGGTCTCTTTTTTTGCCTTCAAAAGGGTTTAAACAGGGGTTGCCTAGATTTTAATCTGGTGCTATATTTGGGTAAACAAACAACTTAAAAGGGGTGATGCAGTCATGAACTTTCTGAGCAAGGATAAAGTCAATGACTACCGGGTTAATTTCAATAACAACGGTAAAATCATCAGCATCGAAGTAACCTGCTGCGGCAGGCATATCGGTGAAATCCGCTTTAAAAACGGCGAAAGTAAAAAATGTCCGCTTTGCGGAGCCTCACATTCAATAAAAATCCAGCACAACCACTTTCATATCCGCCCGGTAATGCCGGAAACAAATAATGTCAATTCTGTTTATGCCGAAAAAGCGCTATAAATTTTACATTTAATCATTTTCTATTATGGAAATTTAAAAACACCCGCATAAACACCCTGGATAACAACAGAGCCATCATTTTCAAAAATAATATCAGGATATGACGGATTTGCTGACCTGAGTATAGTTCTATCTTCTTCTTCTAAATATATCTTTAAAGAGTTTTCTATCTCGTTAATTAGAGCGCATACGACCTGTCCAATAAAATCAACATGGTCCTGACGCCTGAGCAAAACCAGGTCTCCATCACATATCCCTTTCCCATCCATAGAATTGCCTTTTACCTTTAGGGCAAATAAGCCCTTGGCGGCCTTTTCCCCTGGTACGGGTAAATATCCGAGGAGGTTTTGTTCTGAGCATAGGGATTCGCCGGCATGAATGACACCCAGTACCGGAATTTTGACGAGACTTGCAATACAATTTTCGGGTTTGATTTTTCCAGCTGTTTTTTTACTGATCAAATGATCCGAATCTGATAGAAAATATGCCAGTGGCTTTTTTAGCGTTGTTGCCAGCCTGTAGATATCTTCAATGCTTATTTTTCGTTTCCCTTTTTCATAATAATTTATAGCGGTAGCGGTTAAGCCAAGCGCGGCGCCTAACTCATGCTGGGAAAAACCCCGGTCGATCCTAGCTCTTTTGATCTTGTTGCCAATTCTGATATACATGGCTAATACCCCGAATCATTTTACTGTTTTGTATATTCTACCAACACTTTTCTAATTCCTTTAAGAGCCTTTCTCTGGCGTGAATCTCTCCAGTGACTTTTGACCGACCGCCCGTCACTGGCAAAAAAACTTTTAATTAACAATAACTTAACTGTTGACATAGAAAACCAGTATTGATACACTAATATACAGCAAATTAATAGTGCTCTTATCCGGAGCGGTGGAGGGACTGGCCCAATGAAGCCCGGCAACCGTTGGGAGGTATAAGCCAACCAATAAGGTGCTAATTCCTGCAGAAGATTTTTTTCTGGCAGATAAGGGGAAAAGCGGTAATTATAACCGGCCTCTTCTTATTGGAAGAGGCCTTAAATTTATTATCTGCAGCTAAAGAGTACTATACACGGGGAGGATATTTTAAAATGGCAATTGAGAAAACCTACGCCGAGATAAATGAAAAAATTAAGTCCGGCCAGGCTGTGGTGTTTACCGCCGAGGAAATAATTTCCCTGGTGGAGGAAAAAGGCATTTCTGAAGCAGCCAGGAGTGTTGACGTGGTAACCACCGGTACTTTCGGCGCTATGTGCTCTTCCGGGGTGTTTTTAAATTTCGGCCACTCGAAGCCGCGGATTAGAATGCAGAAGGCCTGGCTTAACGGCGTCCAGGCCTACTCCGGCATTGCCGCGGTGGACGCCTACCTCGGCGCCACGGAGCTTCCCGAAGACGACCCCTGCAACAACAATTACCCGGGCGAATTTCGCTACGGTGGCGGCCATGTGATCCAGGACCTGGTAGCCCGCAGGCCGGTCCGTCTGAAAGCGACATCTTACGGCACTGACTGTTATCCCAGGCAGGAGATTGAGACCATCATAACCCTGGACGATATTAACGAGGCTACTCTTTT
>JAQVLS010000049.1 GCA_028704035.1 Desulfotomaculaceae bacterium
AGTATGTCATATATGCTCTACAAGGAGAGATTGATTTGAAACTTACCAAGCGGCAGGAGAATATTCTTGAGATCGTTACCAACCACGGTCCGATTACTGGTGAACGCATCGCCGGAATGCTTTCCCTGACCAGAGCCACACTCAGGCCCGACCTGGCCATACTCACGATGTCCGGTCTGCTTGAGGCTCGTCCCAGGGTGGGTTATTTCCATAGCGGCAAGTCCCGGTACAGAGTTGTTGCGGAAAAACTGAATAGTGTTTTGGTCGACAGTGTCAAATCAGTCCCGATAGTCGTAAATGAAAAAAGTTTCGTTTATGACGCGGTGGTAACAATGTTTATCGAGGATGTGGGCACTCTTTTTGTGGTTAAAGAAGGAGGTCTGCTGGAAGGGGCAGTATCCCGTAAGGACCTTCTGAAAACGACTTTGGGCGGCCATGATATTCAAAGATTGCCAATCAAAGTGGTTATGACCAGGATGCCCAATCTGATCCACACCACGCCGGAAGAAACGGTATGGCTGGCAGCGAAAAAAATAATATCCCACGAGGTTGACGCCCTGCCTGTGGTGCGCAAGGTTACTCTCTCTGATGAGCAGGAGGGTTTTGAGGTAGTGGGGCGTTTAAGCAAAACCAATATTACCAGGCTGTTTGTTGAGCTGGGAGAAGGGTATTAAAGGGGGGTGTACAACATTTCTGATAAAACTATAATTTATATTGTCTCCGACTCTGTGGGTGAAACCGCAGAACTGGTAGCCCTGGCCGCAGCAAGTCAATTTAATAACGGCATTGTGGATATACGCCGGGTGCCTTATGTCAATGATCCCAATGAAATACCCGAGATTGTGGAGGAAGCCAGCAGCTTCAACAGCATTATCGCTTACACCCTGGTTATTCCGGAGTTAAGGGATGCGCTGATCCGCGAGGCGGAAAAACACAACATTGCGACAGTGGATATTATGACGCCGATGCTGGAGGCGCTGTCAACGGTTATCCACCGCCGGCCGAAGCTGGAGCCCGGGCTGGTCAGGCGGATGGATGACGAGTATTTTCGCAAGGTCGAGGCTATCGAGTTTGCCGTCAAGTACGATGATGGCAAGAACCCGCGGGGCATTATCCGCGCCGACCTGGTTTGTATCGGTGTGTCCCGTACATCCAAAACACCGCTCTGCATGTATCTGGCTCACAAACGCTTAAAAGTAGCTAACGTGCCACTGGTGCCGGAAGTAGCGCCGCCCAAGGAAATATTTCAACTGCAGCCATATAAATTGGTCGGACTGACGATCAAACCCAAGCATCTAAATGAGATCCGCCGGGAAAGGCTCAATACCCTTGGTTTAACCTCAAACGCCGACTACGCCAGCATGGAGCGGATACTAAAAGAGCTTGAATACGCGGAAGACATTATGAAGAAAGCCGGCTGCCAGATAATTGATGTGACTAACAAGGCTATAGAAGAAACCGCCACCAGGGTTATGGAGATTTACTACAGGGGGGAAAGACTTGTCAAATAAATATGTTTATCTTTTTGAAGAAGGTGGGGCAGGCATGAAAAACTTGCTGGGAGGTAAGGGCGCTAACCTTGCCGAAATGACCAACATCGGCCTCCCCGTTCCTCCCGGTATTATTATTACAACGGAGACATGCAAAGAATTTTCAGCAATGGGGCAAAAGTTCCCCGCCGGCCTGGAAGAGCAGGTCAAAGAAAAGATATTGACACTGGAAGGCAGGCTGGGGAAAAAATTTGGCGACAGAGCTAACCCCCTACTTGTTTCTGTACGTTCCGGCGCCCCCGTTTCTATGCCCGGGATGATGGATACCGTATTGAATCTGGGCTTGAATGATATTACAGTAGAAGCTTTGAGCAAAAGCACCGGCAACGAACGCTTCGTCCTGGACTGCTACCGCCGCTTTATAAATATGTTCGGCGACGTGGTTATGGACATTGATCATTGTAAGTTTGAACGGATCCTGGACCGGCAAAAAACCAAGGCCCAGGTTAATAATGATAACCAGCTCTCGGGCGGGGAATGGCGGGAAGTCATCGCCGAATATAAAAAGCTGATAAAAAGGGAAACCGGGCAGGACTTCCCACAGGACCCCATAGAGCAGCTTTTTATGACAATATACGCTGTCTTCAATTCCTGGAATAACGATCGCGCCGTAGTTTACCGGAGGATAAATAAAATCCCGGAAGATCTGGGGACCGCCGTGAACATTCAGGTGATGGTGTTCGGCAATAGGGGCAATGACAGCGGCACCGGCGTGGCTTTTACGCGCAACCCTTCCACCGGTGAGAAAAAACTATATGGCGAATACCTGATTAACGCGCAGGGCGAAGACGTGGTGGCCGGTATCCGGACGCCGCAGCCGATAGCCGCCCTGGCACAGGATATGCCTGTTATATTCAAACAGTTCGAAGAGATCTGCAGGCTTTTAGACACACACTACCGCGATATGCAGGATATAGAATTTACTGTTGAGTGCGGCAAATTGTGGATACTGCAGACAAGAAACGGGAAACGTACCGTCCAGGCGGCGATCAAAATTGCCGTGGATATGGTGAATGAGGGCCTGATCACCAGGGAAGAAGCAGTATTGCGGATCGAACCGGTTCAGCTTGACCATCTCCTGCACCATCGCATTGACCCTGCGGCAAAGCTTGACATCATAGCCGGCGGATTACCCGCCTCACCGGGCGCTGCTTCCGGCATGGCTGTGTTTGATGCGGATGTGGCGGAAAAGCTCGGCCAGGAAGGCAAAAAACTCTTGCTTGTGCGTACGGAGACTACCCCCGACGACATTCACGGGATTCTACATGCCCAGGGCATCCTGACTTCAAGAGGCGGTATGACCAGCCACGCCGCAGTAGTGGCCAGGGGCATGGGCAAGCCGTGTGTATGCGGGTGCGAAGCCCTGCAGATTGACTACGAAAAAAATGAGTTTAAAGTCGGCGGCCTGGTGGTAAAGCAGGGCGATATTATTTCTGTCGACGGCTCCACCGGGAATATTCTCATCGGCGCCGTGCCGATGATTGCCCCTGGGTTATCTGCGGAATTTCAGCAGCTCCTGCAATGGGCGGACCAGCTCCGCACCCTCAGGGTAAGAGCAAACGCGGATAACCGGGAGGACGCCGCCAAAGCCAGGGAATTTGGCGCTGCCGGCATTGGTCTGACCAGGACGGAGCATATGTTTATGGCCCAGGATAGGTTGCCGCTTGTCCAGGAAATGATCCTGGCGGGCAGCCTGAAGGAAAGGGAAGATGCGGTTAATAAACTACTGCCCCTGCAGCGGGAAGATTTTTATGGAATTTTAAAAGCTATGGACGGCTATCCGGTTACCATCAGACTGCTGGACCCGCCTCTGCATGAATTTTTGCCGGACGCTGAGGGGTTGATGGTCGAGATTACGCGGCTAAAGCTGACCGACGGCGATGAAACGGAAATCAATAATAAGGAAGAACTTCTGCGCAAGGTCAGGTCTCTTTCTGAACACAACCCCATGCTCGGCCACCGGGGTTGTCGCCTGGGGCTCTCTTTTCCGGAAATTTACGCCATGCAGACCAGGGCTATTTTCCAGGGCGCCGCGAAACTGGTTGAAGAAGGTTTTAACCCAATCCCTGAATTAGAGATACCGCTGGTCATTGAAGTGAAGGAGCTGGCACATTTACGTCAACTTATTGACAAAGTAGCCAGTGAAGTTAAGGAAGACACCGGAGTGGACTTTCAATATACTGTGGGGACGATGATCGAAATTCCCAGGGCGGCCCTTTTAGCTGATGAAGTGGCGGCAGAGGCGGATTTCTTCTCTTTCGGCACTAACGACTTGACCCAGACGACTTTTGGTTTTTCCAGGGACGATGCGGAAGGAAAGTTTATGCGCAATTACCTTGACCTTAAAATACTGGACGACAATCCATTTATGGTGCTCGACCGCAAGGGCGTTGGTAAACTAATGCAGATGGCGGTGGAATTGGGCCGCCGCACCAAGCCCGACCTGCTGATCGGGATCTGTGGGGAGCACGGCGGGGAGCCCGGTTCGATTGAATTTTGCCATAACATCGGCCTGGATTATGTCAGCTGCTCACCGTTTCGGGTGCCCATAGCGAGGCTTGCCGCCGCCCAGGCCGCTGTGATCAACAAAGACTAATTAAATTAAGCCTTATGAACGGTTGGCTGAAGCCCTAGAAGACTTATATTAAGACTGTGAGAAACTCTATATAAAATAGAAACGGGGTACTATCTTTAGAAATTTAAAAGATAGTACCCCGTTTTGTTGCTTGGCAAAATTACTAGTAAGTCTGCTAATAAAAATGTTCGTTTAATAGTGTAACAATATTAAATCTCCAAGCTGAATTCAATCATAACCAGTTGATCTTCCCAATTCATCAGGGAAATACCCCGGGGCGGAGAAGTAATATTGAGGATCACTGTATTTGAAATAATAGTACCGAAACGATTGGGACTTTCCGGATCAATCAGGAAGGTACCCTGAGCGTTATTGGTCACGATTGTGGTTTTATTGCTTAGTATCTTGACGGAGAATATAGCAACAGCAGGATCATTGGAAGCAAGAGTGCCTAGTGACCAGGTAACAGTTCCGTTCGCGGTTTCGCCGCTGTGGGTAAGAGTTCCCACAGATACGGATACAACACTATTGAAGGCCAAATCAGAGGGTAGAAGATCTTCAATGATAATATCATAAAGTACTCTGGGGGAGGGGTTGAAGATTGCCAAATGGTACTCGATGATTTGGTTCATTTTTCCGCTGATGGGCAGAGTGGTAAAAGCACCGTCTTCGGTGGCATTGCGCTGCTCTTTTGTGATCGTAATAGTACCGTCAGTGACATGTATATCCATTAGCGCATCAACGGGTGGCGCGGGCGTATCGGGATCAAGATACCAGTTACCCATGGCGCTGTTCGTTTGGGTGGCAACAAAAGTAAATGGATCAACAGCTGCTGAAACCACCAAAGCATCAAATTGATAGATATCAGTATAGGTACCGCCAACAGCACTAACATAAGGAATTATGGGGAAAGCGATGAATTGTCCATTTACCTCGGCGGGAGTGATAGGTTGACCATTTAGCTTAGCATTATTGTTGTACTCCTGACCAACAGGCAAAATATCAGTGAATTGCGCGTTATAGGCTACTGTTCCATTAGGCAGGGTAAAGCTGACTGTATAAGTGATTACGGCTCCAACGACAGTATTAGCCACATTAGCGATTTTACTGATTTGAATATTAGGATATTCTTGATAAACGGTGTCGGAGTCCACCGGACCAATGGTAATGGGAGTTGTCAGGTCGGTGTCATAGAAGGCTGTTGCTGCATTAGCGTTACTTCCCCCCGCACTTACGCCTGGTAAAACTATCATGTCGAATAAAAGGTACTCGGAACCACCTGGAGGGATAGTGGCTAAAGTCCAAATTACTGTGCTCGTCATAGTGTCATAAATTGCAGTCCCCGCAGTGACATTGTTAATACCTGCAAACTGAGCAAAAGGTTCCAGGAAATCGCTGACAACCACATTATAAGCTGTAGATGCCCCGATGTTATCCACCCTGAGACTGAAGCGGACCGTGTCCCCTACTTCCACAGAAATGGGTATTGCCATAAATCCAGTTCCCTGGGTGACGTTGCGCTGTAGTTTTTCCAGCACGACCAAAGGTCTGCTGACCATGACATCCTGGTCGGCATTAGCAGGGGTGGCCGGAGTACCGAAGGAATCGATATCCCAGTTGACCTGAGTGCTGTTGGCCTGGATTTCGGTATAGGGTGAGGAATCATTGGCCATAACAATACGGGATAGGAATTGATAGGTAATAACCAATTCACCTGTACTGGCATCGAGGATCGGTTCACTAGGAAAGGTAATGACTTGACCGGTAACAGTTGGGGATATTTCTATGCCGTTCTTGGTTGCAGTATCACCATATAGTTGCTGACTCGGCAGTGTATCTGTCACCACTACATTATAGGCAATAGTGCCATTGGGTACGATCAGGGTCAGGGTGTAAGTGAGGAATTGACCCAAAACAGCAACGGTTGAGTCGACGGTTTTTTGCAAACTCAAGGAAGTAAGCTGGGCAAGAACGGTATTAGAAGTAAGGGGTCCATAGATGACGTCAGGTGAAATATTGGTTGCGGCAAAGGTAGCATTCAGGGTATCGGGAATAGTGTCTCCGGACCCACCCCCAGGCAAAATCGTGACAGCGACGATGGCATTATAGCTAGTATTGGGGGGGATAGAGTCTATGGCCCAGGTAACGGTTCCGCCGGACTCTGTAATGAATCCCACAGGGGGAGGATTAAGAGGGCCGATGTATTGGAGTAAGCTGCTAAGAATATCAAATACATTGACGTGATAGATGGTATTACTCAAACTGGGGTTACCAACAGTCAATTGGTAATGAACAACATCCCCCACAGAAACCTGAATGGGTGGAATTTGTGTAAAAGGACCAGCCCCACCGGTGGTAAAGTTTCGCTGGGCTTTGGCCACAGTAATGCTGCTATCGGTAACAAAAACATCCACAGAAGCGTTCTGAGTAGGACCAGCCGGCCCCCCTTCAGCTAGGTTATAGGTGATGGAAGCATTGTCTGTTTGGATTTCCTGAGGCGATGATGTAATGGTGTCTACGGTAGTTTGAAAGGTATAGGTGATAGTCTCATCTGCTAAAGTAGCGTTAATGGTTCCCTCCGCCGGGAAGGTTAAAGTCGGCGAGGGAATAATAGGAATAGTATTTCGAGTCAGGCTATTGGGTATATAACTCTGGTTTGCAGGTAGGACATCGCTAACCTGGACATCGTAGGCTATATTCCCTTTGGGTATAGTTATAGACACTGTATAGGTGAGTGTATCACCGACAAAGACATTAGGATGATCCACTGCTTTAGTGATAGCAGGGGGACTAAAATCGAAACCAACGGTGTTGGAAAGAGCCGGGCCAAGATTGCCAAGATTAGCTGGGTTAGATTTATAGATGGTAGAGGCGTTGTTTTGGACGGTTGTTCCGGGCGCGGAGCCCGTTGTTTCCATTACGGAAAAGACCAAAACAGCTGTGTCACCAGCTAGAATGGGGGTAGTTTGGGTCCAGGTCAAGGCGCCGTCAGGGTTTCCGGGAGCAACAGAGGAAATAACTGTACCGCCGGCTGGAGTTAGTGAATAAATACCGGTGTAAGTGATGTCGTTATCCAGGACATCGGTTGTGACATTGGTATAGGCTGTGTTAAGACCATTGTTAGTTAGGGTAATGCGGTATTCGATGGTATCCCCGATTGTTACCCCTGGAATTAGATCGGTGGTAAATTGGCTGCCGGGAATGGAAGCATTGCGCTGCTCTTTTAGGGAGACCAAGTGCGGGCTCGTTACCTCAACATCTACAAAACTGCAGACTGGAGGTGCCGTCGGACCGCTGGATGTGATATCCCAGGTTATACAAGCGTTATTGTGTTGAGTCTCAGTATAAGGTGGAGCTGTTTGCCCACTGATCACCAGGCTTTGGAAGGTATAGACTAGAGTTTGAGGCCCTGTTTCTGGCGTAACGGGATCGGTAAAGGTAATCTGGTTACCGACAACTACTGGGGCAGGAAGAGGCGGCAACCAACTGCCGGGCACATATTGCTGGCCCATGGGAAGTCTGTCGACAATAACCAGGTTGTAAGCCAACACACCGGAAGGAATATTTATAGTTAGGGTATAGGTAAGCGTGTCTCCAATGGCAGCCACTGGCGTAGAAACTGTCTTGATAACTTCCAGATTCTGAATAAGAAACGTAATTTGGTTGGCGTTTTGGGTATAGGTGATGGGGTTAACATCGTTGGAATCATAGGTGGCTGTAGCGGTATTACTAAAGCTGTCTCCTGCCCCGATGCCACTATTGATAGTAGCGGTAAAAACCAAAATTCCCGTGTTACCTACGTTAAGCTGAGGGATATTCCAATTAAGGGTTCCGTCAGGGCCAGGTCCGGGCAGAGGCAAAACATTGGCGCCTGCCGTGGGGCCGGAGGTGATGCTTTGAAAGGTAATGCGAGTAGATAAAACATCGCTTAGGTTAATATCAAAGGCGGGGGAAGCCCCATCTGAATTAATGGTTAGTCGGTAATAGACTGTATCCCCGGGCAACCCGCTTAGGTTAGCGGTTGTATAGCTGATGCCGTCCAAGCTTTGTTCTTTTAAAATGGTAATATGGGGTGTCCTGGCTGTAATAGGTAAAGTTTTAGTTGCGGTCCTGATCGTGCCGCCTGGGGAGATACGCCATCTGACCCGACCTGTATTCGTCTGAGTTTCGCTGTAAGGCGGATTATGGGTGGCGCTGGTGATACGGGCTACAAAGGTGTAAATAATTGTTTTAGCGCCGGCACTGGCGTCAATATCAAGGTTAGTGGGAAAAAGTACGTTTAAACCGGAACCGATATTGGACACTAAAACGGCGGGATTAGGTAATTCCTGCCTATAAGCGGGGCCAATATAGGTCTGCCCAATGGGAAGAGTGTCATCTACGATAGGAGCATAAGCGATGGTGCCGCTAGGCACTGTGATAGTTAGAGTATAGGTGATGTCATCACCTATTTCACCTGCAGCTAGAGACGAAGTTTTGCTAATGATTACGGCAGGGGAAACTAGCTGCACGATATTTGTACTGACAGGCCCTAAAGAAATACCGAATCCGTTATTATTCGTGTTATAGCTGCTAATTGTGCCGGAGTCAGGTATCCTGCCGTCAGCTGGAACTCCGGGCAAAGTGGTTACAGTAAAAATTAATGTGGCAGATCCTGGGGCTACGTTAATTTGGGGGATATTCCAGCTGATAACTCCTGCCGCGAAAGAGGCACTGCCGGATGTAGTAGTGATAGAGCCCGCATCGAAGGATAGTAAGGGATCGAGTGTGTCGGTAAATTGAATATTGAAGGCTTCAGCGGGACCAAGGTTGGAGAGGGTTATTCGGTAAGAAATTGTGTCGCCAATGTTATAGTTGACATTGGCTGTACCGTAGATGCCGCTTTGAGTAACATTGCGTTGTTCTTTGCGGGCGGTTAAACGGGGAACACGTACCTGCAGATTCGCTGTGGTAGTAAAAGGCGTGGCATGGGTTCCGCTGTTATCAAGGTCCCACTTCACAGTGGCACTATCAGTCTGATTTTCACGATATGGCGAGGACAAACTAGCGCTTGTCACTCTGACCTGGAATTGAAAAAGCAAGGTTACCGCAGCTACAGTAGCATCCACAAAGGGAACCGTGGGGAAGGTTACGGTTCCAGGTACCACTGAGGCGGGAACAGGTATTCCGCTGCCGGCGATATAAGATTGCTTTACCGGCGGGTAGTTGTCAATGACTTGAACTTGATAGGCTGTAGTGCCTTGAGGAACAGTGGCCTGAAGGATATAAGTCACTATATCGCCAATTTTGGCAAACGTGGGGGAAATAAGCTTAGTTAAGGTGATTCCCGGAGCTTTCAAGGTAGTCTGGCCGGTGAAGGGACTGCCGGGGTACTGGAAAGAACGATTATTCTGGGAATAAGGCTGCTGTAATATAGCTTGATTGGTGTAATTTTCTCCACTGGACACCGAGGGGCTGACCAAAATATCATAATTAAAAACCAAGCTTTCCCCGGGGGCTAGTTGGGTGACGGTCAGGAAGATGTTCTGCCCTACAAAGGAGGGGGTAGTATGACTTCCGGTCCCGGAAAAAGAGTAGACCCCAGTGGGAATAAGATCAGTAGGCACCACATCGGTTAGATCCATCTGAAAGGCATCGGTTACAGTGCCGG
>JAQVLS010000050.1:0-8416 GCA_028704035.1 Desulfotomaculaceae bacterium
CCTGCGATCATCGATACAGATAGTGGTAACCACCCGGCCTGCGCCCTTGCTAAAAGGCTGCTCGTGCATCTTCCTGATTACTGCCAGCACCTGCTCCAGATCACCTTCGATGACCGTGGACATGGGAGTAAGCTGCCAGTGGATCCCTTCCGCTTCCTGCAGCACCGCCAAGCACCCGGCCACATAATCGCTCAAACTGGCGGACGCCGTGCCGACCGGCACAATGGTTACATCAACTACAGCCATATCCTGTCACCCCCAGATTTTCCTTTATTATATTAGATTTACGCCGCCTATAAAAGGCTGACTCAGGAAATACTTAATATCTTTACCTTGACCAGGGCGTTAACATAGGCTCTGGCGCTGGCCTCGATAATATCGGGGCTGAGGCCTCTCCCCACCACCAGCCCGTTGTCGGCGCAGCGGAGCCTTACAGTAGCGTCGCCCAGGGACTCGCTGCCCCGGCCGACAGAATTAAGAGAGAATTCCTCTAGCAGGACATGCACTCCCATCATGCGCTCGACTGCTTTAAAAACAGCATCCACCGGGCCGGTGCCGCAGGCTGCGTCAGTGATCGTGTCTCCCTCTACCTGCAGCGTCACGGTAGCTGTAGCCCTGGTCACACCGTTTGTAGTAATAGATATCTTTTTTACGCTGACATTGCTGTTGTTTGCGGCAATTTCTTCAGCCGGCAAAGGCCGGCATGCACCGGGATGAACGCCGACAGTTTCCGGCTTGATGATCGTGTAAGGCTCATTGGCAGGCGTTGTATCGTCTATGTCCCCGGCGCCTTTGAAGGCATTGGCGCCGACAATGGCCTTGTGGGCAGGGATCGGCACCCCGGTTATTCCTGAGGCCAGACGGCAGGTGGAGGCAATCTCCTTTGTATTTACCGCCAGCTCAACGCCATAGGCCGCCGCCGGCCTGGTATAAACGGCCATAATTACCTCCTCCAGGGAAGTATTGCCGGCCCTTTCCCCGATGCCGTTGATCGTCCCTTCCACCTGGCCCGCGCCGGCTTTTATCCCTGCCAGGCTGTTGGCGGTGGCCATCCCCAGGTCATTGTGGCAGTGAATGCTTATTTCAGCCCGGTCAATGTTTTTGACATTATCCAGCAGATAAGAGATCAGTTCACCGTATTCCCACGGGGTGGCATAGCCGGAGGTGTCCGGTATGTTGATTACCGTCGCCCCGGCCGCGATTACCTTTTCCATGATTTCCGCAACAAAGGAAGGCCGGCCCCGGAAAGCATCCGCCGCGTAAAACTGCACGTCACCCACATACTTTTTGGCGTGACGGACGGCAAAAACCGCCTTTTCTATCACCTGGGCAGGATTAAGTAGTTTCTTTTCCATATACAGCGGCGAAACGGTCAGACCGGTGTGGATGCGCGGCTGTTCCGCGCCGCGCAGCGCGCCGGCGCAGCAGTCTATTTCCTGCTCATTCGCCCCGCAAAAACCGCAGATAACCACCCCTTTAACCTCTCCGGCGATAGCCTGCACTGCAGCCAGGTCGGCGGCCGAGCAGGCTGGACAACCGGCTTCAATCACATCTGCGCCCAGCCTGACAAGCTGCCTGGTTATCTCCATTTTCTCTGCAATATTAAGGTTTAATCCCAACGATTTAGCCCCGTCTCTGAGGGTGGTGTCGAATATTTTCAACCTGCGCATTACAATAGTCCCCTTTCATTAATCCAGTAATCCAGAATCCAGTATAGAAACGCATTATTCCAAGATTAAGGTCAGCAAGGTCCGGTTCCACAACACCACCCCCTTAAGAAAAAAAATAAACCCTTCGTCTTCTATTTGAGACGAAGGGCTACTCCGCGGTACCACTCAATTTAACGGCGTAAAAAGCCGCTCGCTTTAAGGATGCGGGAACAACATTCGTTCCGATATCCCCTTCCTTTTAACGGCGGAAGTTCCGTCCGGGCCTAATTTCATGATGATTTCAGCCGGCTACTCCAGGGAGAGTTCCGCGCCCCGCACCCGGCCGCCTCGCACCCAACGGCGGCTCTCTGAGACCGGCAGGTCTGCGCGTAATATTCCCTCTCATCGTCATTTTAAAACTATTACAGTAAAATATTATCAGGGTAAGAGCCTGTTGTCAATACTGGGTTTATTTTCCTAGGAAAGGGCCTGCCGGACCAGTTCTTCCGGCAGATCGTCAAATAATTTGACATTGCCGATGGCCAGCGGCAGGACAAAAGTAAGCCTGCCAGCGCGCGCCTTCTTGTCCTGGCGCATGGCCGCAATCATATCCCCGCTGTCTAAAGACGGCGGCAGCGACACAGGCAGGCCGGCCCGGCTGAGCAGGGAAACGATGCGGCGCACCTGCGCCGCCGGCAGCAGGCCCATAGCTCTCGCCAGCCTCGCCGCCGCCGCCATGCCGGCGGCTACTGCTTCTCCGTGACAAAATACCCCGTATCCGCTTAAAACCTCCACCGCGTGCCCGGCCGTATGGCCGAAATTCAAGATAGCGCGCCGGCCCTGTTCAGTTTCATCCGCTTCCACCACCCGCGCCTTGCTCCTGCAGGCAGCCGCCACGGCGTACACCAGCGCGCCCTCGTCCAGGGACAGCAGCTTATCTATGTTTTCTTCCAGCCAGTTGAAAAAGCCGGCGTCGCATATTACACCGTACTTGATTAATTCGGCCAGGCCGCATTTGATCTCCCGCCGGGGCAGCGTCTGCAGGTTCCGTATATCCGCTACCACCAGCTCCGGCTGGTAAAAAGCGCCGATGATGTTTTTGCCCCCGGGACGGTTTACCGCCACCTTGCCCCCGACGCTGCTATCCACCTGGGCCAGCAGGGACGTCGGGACCTGAACGAAAGGCACCCCTCTCAAGTAGGTGGCCGCGGCCAGCCCGGCAGCGTCACCCACCACCCCGCCGCCCAGCGCGATTATCGGGCAGCGCCGGTCCAGGCCCCGGGCAAAGGCCAGATCGTACAGTTTTTCCAGCGTGGCCAAGTTCTTATATTCCTCGCCGTCGCCCATTTCCGCCGGAAAAACCTGATAACCATGCCCGGCCAGGCTACTGCTTACCGTTTCGCCATACAAAGCAAAAACCCTGCGGTTGGAGACCAGCAGCGCCTTATCACCGGCAGAGACCTCTCTTACCCAACTGCCCAGCCGGCCAAGAATCCCACTCCCGATGTGGATATTATAGCTGCGGTCGCCCAGTTCTACCCGTACAGTGGTCATTAAAAAGATTTCCTTTCAGCCAGATAAGAAATAATCTGATTTACAGCCCCGTAAACGCTGCAGGTTCCGGTATCCACGGTCAAGTCCGCTTCTTGATAAATGCCCTCGCGCTCTTGCAGCAGCGTCCTGATATTTTCCCTGAGGTCGCCTTTGGCCAGCAGGGGGCGGTGTTTTTTGCCCTTGACCCGCTGGTAGATAACATCAGGCGAAGCAGTTAAAGCGATCAATATGCCGTTCTCCTGCAGGAGCCTGAAATTTTCCGGATTCAATACCATGCCGCCGCCGGTGGCAATAACCAGGCCTTTTTTTAAAACAAGTTTTTTAACCAACAAATTTTCTTCGGAACGAAAGCGCTTTTCCCCATCCCTGGCAAAAATCTGCGCCACAGTCTTCCCGGTAACCGCTTCAATTTTCTTATCCGTATCTATAAAAGGTCGTTTCAAACGCTGCGCCAGAAGACGCCCGACAGTAGATTTGCCGGTGGCCATAAAGCCGATAATAACAATATTCTTCATAAAACTAAACCTGCCTCAGAGCGGCCAGATAGCTGTCCATATGCCGCCGCAGCTCATCCATGCTGTCCCCGCCGAATTTTTCCATACAGGCGCAGGCCAGCTCCCAGGCTGTTACCGCTTCACCCACCACACAGGCGGCCGGCACGGCGCACACGTCCGAACGCTCCACCGCAGCGGCAAAAGGTTTTTTGCTGATTAGATCAACACTATGCAGCGGGCGGTAAAGCGTGGGAATGGGTTTCATCGCCGCGCGCAGCACTATTTCCTCACCGTTGCTCATGCCGCCCTCAATGCCGCCGGCGCGGTTGGTGCGCCGATAAAATCCCCTGCCATTTTCGTAAAATATCTCGTCCTGTACCTGCGAGCCGGCCCTGGCTGCAGCGGCAAAGCCTAACCCGACCTCTACACCTTTGACGGCCTGGATGCTCATCAGCGCCGCAGCCAGCCGGGCGTCAAGCTTGCGGTCCCAGTGGACATGGCTGCCCAGACCGGAAGGCGCGCCGCCTACCCTGATTTCAAAGACGCCGCCCAGTGAATTCCCGTCTTTTTTGGCCTGATCTATAGCCGCGATCATTTCCTGCCCGGCCCTGTGATCAGCGCACAGGAGCCGGGACGCGGCAGCCCGTTCTGTTAGCTCCGCCAGGCTGAGTTCGTCAACAGCGGCGGCAACACCGCCGATTTGCAGCACATGACCTGTTATTTCCATACCCAGTTCAGCCAGCAACTGCCGGGCAACGGTACCGGCCGCCACCCGGGCTGCAGTCTCCCGGGCGCTGGAACGCTCCAGGACGTTTCTGATATCCCTGTGGCCATATTTTAACACCCCGGCCAGGTCGGCATGCCCGGGGCGGGGCCTCGTCACCACCTGCTCGTCTATCTGCGCGCCCTGCTCCGGCGACATGACCTGCGACCAGTTGGCCCAATCCTTATTTTCAATTAATAACGTCACCGGGCTGCCCAGGGTAAGGCCTCCCCGCACGCCGGACAAAAAACGCACCGCGTCGGCCTCTATCTTCATCCTGGCCCCGCGCCCGTACCCGCCCTGGCGGCGGGCCAACTGCTTGTTAATATATGCAGCGGTAAGGGGCAGTCCGGCCGGCAGGCCCTCGATCACAGCAACCAGAGCAGGCCCGTGGGACTCTCCCGCAGTAAGATACCTGAGCATTTTTATCCTCCAATTAACTCTAACTTGTATATCTGCTTCTTTATCGGTTTGATAATTCTTTTTTCAGTACCTCCCGCATTACGGCCAGCGGCGCCGTGACGCCTGTCCACAGTTCAAACGCCAGGGCCCCCTGGTACAGGAGCATGCCCAGGCCGCTGACAGTAACAGCCCCGGCCATACTGGCTTTCTTTAAAAATAGCGTTTGGACCGGATTGTATACCAGATCCGAGGCCACCTGTCCCGGCCTGAAACTAGCGAACGGCAGCGGCACAGTCTCATAAACTTTAGGGCTCATGCCCAGGGAAGTGGTCTGCACCACCAGGTCGGCGTCCGCCAGCATCTTTTCGGGCAGTTTATCGCCGGCATGTGCCGGCCAGGCTACCAGCTCCACCCGGATCCCGGTTTTCTCAGCGACAAAACGGGCCAGCTCGGCAGCTCTGGCCTCAGTACGGTTGGCAAAAACCAGTTTGCCCGCCCCGGCCAGCGCCAGCTGCACCGCCACTGCGCGCGCCGAGCCGCCCGCACCCAGAAACAGCACCGTCTTGCCGGCGGGTGCAAAGCCGGCCTCCCGCAGAGCCTTTAAGTACCCTTTTCCGTCAGTATTCTCACCGTAAAGATACCCATCGCGGTTAATGATGGTATTGACAGCGCCAATCCTGGCCGCTTCATCCGAAAGCCCGTCCAGCAGAGGCAGCACAGCTTCCTTGTGGGGAACCGTCAAATTCACCCCGGCCAGACCCAGAGCCCTGATCGCTTCTACCGCCGCCGCTAAAGAGTGCGGCGCTACCGCGAAAGGCACATAGACATAATCCAGCTCGGTGGCGGCAAAAGCCGCGTTATGCATGGCCGGCGAAAAAGTGTGTTCCACCGGGCAGCCAAAAATACCACATACCTTTGTGCGTCCGCTAATCCCATTTGCCATAATAGACCTCCGGTTTTTTCTTTAGACGGGCCAGCACCATTTTTTCCAGGTGGCGGGAGATCAGTCTGGTGCCCCAGAATTCTTTTCCTTTCATTGGGACAACCAGGATAGTATACAGGCCGGCCATGTTTCCCCCGAATATATCGGTAAAAATCTGGTCACCCACCAGGGCGGTTTCACCGGGGCTGGTACCCAGCAGTTTGAGGGCGCGGCGAAACGGCCCGACAAACGGTTTAACCGCCCTGTGCACAGCCGGCAGATCCATTTGCGCAGCAATTGCTTCCACCCGCCGGCGAGAGTTATTGGAAACTATGCCCATCTTGAAACCCTCCCGGCGCATTTCCAAAACCAGCTTCAATACTTCGGGCGGGATTTTCAGCGAATCGCGCCGTATAATGGTATTATCAAGGTCAAAAATGACGCCTTTCAATCCGAGATTTTTCAGTAAGCCGGGGTTGATTTCCAATATTGAAGGTATGTATAAACGCGGATAAAACTTATTCAGCAATTAGTTCTCCTGACTTTATTTCTTTTTTTCTCAATGGTCCTCGCCTTTTCCAGATCCAGCGGCGTGTTTACATTAAAAAACACAGTATCGATATCAGCGGCAGCTCTTAAAATCATTTCACTGACATATTTTACCCGTACCCGTGGATAAAAATCAACCACCTTGTGCCTGCCGTCCCTTAAAGCTTCTTCCACAGCGGCGATGCAGTTCTTGTCGTATACCGCGAACAAGGGCTGCAGGTAATCGCCGTGCTGTGGGACAGTAACGTCATAGCCATCCGACAGACCGACCATGATGCTGGCTAACCCGGCGCTTAAAAAGGGCATATCACACGGCACAAGCAGGCATTTGCGGCTTTGCGCGGCCAGCAGCGAAGCGTGTATGCCGCTTAAGGGACCCCAACCCTTGATCAGATCCGGCACCACCTTTAAACCCAGGCGCGCGCCTGTTTCTTCATCTCCCCCGCTGATCAGGATCTCTGTAAATACTTTACCCAGCTCCGCAGCGGCACGCTCGATCATGGCGTCTCTACCAACAGTCAAAAATGCTTTGTCCATACCCATCCGCCGGCTTTTTCCGCCGGCCAGGATAACCCCCGCGACATCGACCATTGTCCCGTCTCCTTTATTAATAGATCTAATCTATCAACAAACTTTTAATATTATATTTTCCCCTTATTTTCTCCAGCTGACTCCAAAATCCTTTAAATTTCATTATAGACACGCACGCAATTTACCGGCAGCGCATATGATAGATAGCATGCGAATTTAGGGGGGATAGATGGATGCTGTCGGGCCTATGGACCTTGACTGTGGTATCAGTGGTAAACGGCCTTCTATTGCTCGTCTCATATATTGCCAACAATACCTTCCCACAGCCGCTGTCGGAGAAAGAAGAAGCAAAGTATCTCAAACTTTTGAAACAAGGAGATGAGAAAGCCCGCAATGTGCTGACAGAGCGGAACCTGCGCCTAGTCGCACACATCGCCAAAAAATTTGACAACGCCGGCGAGGACCCGGACGACATGATTTCGATCGGTTCCATCGGCCTGATCAAAGCAATCAACACCTTTAATCCGGGCAAAGGCACCCGGCTGGCCACTTATGCGGCCAGGTGTATTGAAAATGAAATACTGATGCATTTGCGCTTCATGAAAAAGGCCAGGGCGGAGGTGTCACTCTACGACCCGATCGGCGTCGACAAGGAAGGTAATGAGATCAATCTGATGGACGTGCTGGGCACCCACCCGGAGGTAGTGTCTGAAATAGTGGAAAGAAATTTCGAGCGGCAGCGACTTAAAGAAAAGGTGCGCCACCTGACCGGCCGCGAGAAAACAATACTCGAGCTCAGGTTCGGCCTGGAGGACGGCGACCGCATGACCCAGCGGGAGATTGCCCACAGCCTCGGCATATCGCGCTCATATGTCTCGCGCATAGAAAAGAGGGCGATCAGCAAGCTCGCCCGGGAATTTGCGGCGGAAGGCTGCCAGTAATGGCAGCCTTCCTGGTTTTAATGGATGAAAGCAATTGAGCGCAAAAAAGAGTATAGCAAACAAGCCCTAACGGAAGTAGAGCGTAGAATGGTTAAGCGGGCAGCGTGATATGCTCGAGTCTTGCATTATTAGGTTCGAGTTTCTTTATTCCTCATAAACAGTTTTGCCTTTTTGAATTATCTCATCAAACAAAAAGTCACCTTGCCTGGCTTTTTGGTACTGCTCAACTGAATACG
Organism: Desulfotomaculaceae bacterium; assembly: GCA_028704035.1. Taxonomy (GTDB): domain Bacteria; phylum Bacillota; class Desulfotomaculia; order Desulfotomaculales; family Pelotomaculaceae; genus Syntrophopropionicum. The sequence continues at coordinate 8,042 of JAQVLS010000050.1, forward strand.
GACGTGGTGATATATCTAGGTCAACCCCAAAGGTTAGTTTTTTAAGCATCACGGCCTCGGTGAATCTATCTCGCCCAAGATCTGGCGAGATAATGGCCAGATCAATGTCGCTGTCCTCGTCGGCGGTACCAGCGGCCAGGGAACCATAAAGAATGGCTTTTTCAACCCGGATATTTTTAGATCTTAGTTCTTCTAAGTATTTTTTTATACTTACTTCAATTTGCTTTTTAGCCATTCTAAAACCTCACTCGTTTTTTTCATAATATCCTCTGTAACCGCCCGTGTGCAGTTCTTAGCCAGTTCCTTTCGATCCTCGGCATACCTGGACTCTATATAATACTGTGAGAGCAGAACAAAAAGATCCTTTCTTGTTTC
>JAQVLS010000050.1:8426-9714 GCA_028704035.1 Desulfotomaculaceae bacterium
TGAAGTCTTACTCCAGGAGTGGCCAGGCAGGATCTTCTGTTCTGGCCTGTTGCATCAGCCGTTTCAGTTCAGTCGTTCTCTCCGGATAAAGTGTGACCAGGTTGTGATTCTCTGACGGGTCGGATGACAGAAAAAATGCCGGCATTCTTCGCCAACGCTACTAAATCATGTTTCCTGGGTGGTGTCTTATTATACTTATCATAATATACAGCTTTAACAGCCTTTTCAATGGCCTGCTGGCAGAAGAAAAGGCAATGCAGGTATTTCTTGTTGCAAAGAGAAATCCTGGCGTTAGTGGGACAGCCTTCTCTGGCATAGGTCCAGGTTATTTGTTTGGTAACCCCACCTGCCAACTCTCAGCGCCGTTGGGTGAGGTGACTCTAACTATGAATTGCATTAGAAAAGGACCAACCAATTATTAGCTGATCCCAATTCCAATATATTAAGAAGCGTTATATCTTTTTTGATTGTAAAGTTTTCTAAAAAGATCTGTACTGTAATCCCTAATATCAGATATATTAAGCATGTTGTATTTCGATTTTATCTCCTTAAAGTATCCGGCTATTAGATCCTTTTCTATAATTAAATCCGAGCATTCATTATCATTTAAACCTTTTCGAGTAACTCGCCATGGTTCCTCTATATGTGTCATCTTTTCAAGAACCTTACCACTGTAGCAACCAAAATTTCTAATAACGCTATCTAAAATCTCTTTCTCTGCTGTCGACAACTTTATATCCCCAAAGCTAAAGTCTTTATCCTCAATTGGGTCGTAGCCATAGTCTTTATATTTAAAATATATATTTCTATAAACTGGACCATGTGCCCAAGCCTCACAGTTATTATAAAATAAATACTCTCCGGTAAAAGCTATGTGGAATCCCTGAGAATAATATAATTGTTAGGCCAAATTCGTAATTTCATCCTTATTTTTCTCTAACAACTCCATTAAATAACCCGAGTCTTTTAAGATTTTTTTTAGCGTATCTGAATATTGTTTCGTGGGGGTGTCTCCGTCTAAATACCTGGTTACAGTACCTTCTCCCCAACCTAACAATAGTGATAATGGCCTTTTACCAATATCATACTTTTCCAATATCATTTTTATTTCATCTATTGAAATTAATCCTTCCTCTTCTCTGTAGGCTTTATCAAGCATGTTTAAGTTATTGTCACGAATTTCAGATACAAATATCTCACTTCCACACTCATTACAATAAGCTGCCTTTCCAATATATTCAATATCCTTACCTTTAACGTTTTTTTGTTTTTTTATCTCTTTAACAGT
>JAQVLS010000051.1 GCA_028704035.1 Desulfotomaculaceae bacterium
CGCCGATATGAGTGAGTGCGTCAAGGATATGATTGCCATTAAGGACAACCTTGCCGAAAAGGGCCGGGAAATCGGCGTCAGGATTGACGCTCAGCATGAGAATGTATTTAATTTTATGCACAGGATATAACCAGGGAGGCTTTTTATGCTTACTTTACAGGAAATTATGGAAACCGTTAATATGGTCCAGGAGGAAAACCTGGATATCCGTACCATTACCATGGGCATTAGTCTACGTGATTGCTCCGATCCCAACCCACGCGCAGCCAGGCAAAAAATTTACGACAAGATCTGCCGGCTGGCGGGCAGCCTGGTCAAAACGGGAGAAAATATTGAAAGAGAATACGGCCTGCCGATTGTGAACAAAAGGATCTCCGTAACGCCGATAGCTGTTGTGGCGGAAAGCAGCCTCACTGACAACTTTACCGGCTTTGCCATGAGCCTTGACAAGGCGGCGGAGGCGGTAGGGGTGAATTTCATCGGCGGCTTTTCAGCCCTGGTGCACAAGGGTTTTACAAACGCGGACCACAGGCTGATCGACAGCATCCCGGAGGCGCTGGCCGAGACCGGACGGGTTTGCTCATCAGTCAACGTGGCAACAACAAAAGCCGGTATAAACATGGACGCTGTGTACAAGATGGGACAGGCTGTAAAAAAGACCGCGGAACTCACATCTGACAAAGACGGCCTGGGCTGCGCCAAACTGGTGGTATTCGCCAATGTACCGGAAGACAACCCTTTTATGGCAGGCGCTTTTCACGGTATAGGTGAGCCTGAATGCGTCATCAATGTCGGTGTTAGCGGGCCGGGTGTAGTAAAGAAAGCTGTTGAAACAGCCGGCAATGGGGATTTTGGCGTACTGGCCGAAACAATCAAAAAAACCGCCTTCAAGATAACCCGGATGGGCGAACTGGTGGGGCGTACCGCCGCCCGCAAGCTGGGTGTCCCTTTTGGTATTGTCGATTTATCGCTGGCCCCAACCCCGGCCATTGGGGACAGTGTGGCTGAGATTTTGGAATCAATGGGGCTTGAACGCTGTGGGACACATGGAACAACTGCTGCCCTGGCGCTCCTAAACGACGCTGTGAAAAAAGGCGGCGCTATGGCTTCATCTTATGTGGGCGGACTGTCGGGCGCCTTTATTCCAGTTAGCGAAGACGCGGGCATGATCCAGGCGGTAGAAGCCGGGGCATTAACCCTTGACAAACTGGAGGCCATGACTTGCGTGTGCTCCGTGGGTCTGGATATGATCGCGGTGCCGGGTGATACATCCGCCGAAACCATTGCGGCAATAATTGCAGACGAGGCTGCGATTGGCATGATTAACAAAAAAACGACCGCTGTACGTATAATCCCGGCAATAAATAAAAAGGTCGGCGATTATGTGGAATACGGCGGCCTGCTCGGGCGGGCGCCTGTAATCCCGGTAAAACCGTTTTCATCCGCAGCCTTCATCCGCCGGGGTGGCCGTATCCCCGCGCCAATCAGCAGCTTAACCAACTAATAAGGCTATAAAAACATTAGAGAAAACCTTTTTTTGCCTACATATTTGTGACAGAAAAGGGTTTTCTCTAATAGTTCTTAAGTACTTAGGTTAACAGGTTAGTCCTTGATAAAAAAGCTGATCAAAGAACTGATCACTGTAATCAGCAAAGCGGCGATAAAAGCTACACCAAAGCTTTGGATTTCAAATCCTTTTATGACGGCACTGACTAACCACAGCATCAAGCCGTTAATAACCAGCGTAAATAAACCCAGCGTCAGCACATTGATAGGAAGGGTAACCAAAAGAATCACCGGACGGATCGTGGCGTTGACAAAACCAAAAAGAACGGAACCTACTATCGCCCCTAACACGGTTACATCAAATCCATTAATTATATTAGCTGTAATAATGATGCCCATTACATTAAGAATCCATCTTATCAGCCAGCGCGACACCGCAACAATTCCTCCCTTCTTTTTTGAAAATTACTAAATACTACATTATTCTATGACTTTGACCAGGACCTTCCTCTGCCTGGGGCCGTCGAATTCACAGAAGTAAAGACTCTGCCAGGTACCCAGGACAAGTCTACCTCCGGTGACAAAGACTGTCAGGGAAACACCGAATAATGAAGACTTGATGTGCGCCGCAGAATTGCCTTCAACATGTCTGTAACCGTCATTTAAAGGGACCATTTTGTCCAGTTCCATAAGAATATCACTGGCCACGTCTGGATCTGCGTTCTCGTTGATAGTCAGCCCGGCGGTGGTGTGCGGGTTGAATATATGTACCATGCCTTCTTTGACACCGCTTTGCTTCACCACTTGTTCTACTTTTGATGTGATATCAAGCAGCTGCGTTCTTTCAGAAGTGTTGACTGTTAACGTATAAATTTTTGATTTCATCCTCATTTATCCTTAGCAAAATTTAATCTATTTTCGTAATGCATAATAATATTAGCGCCTGCTTTCAGCCCTATCATCAGCCCTGTGGGGTTAATACTCTGCAGGGTGATGCAACTATATTAATATCATGCATCAAAAGCCGGGAAAAAGCCAGCATTTTTAGAGTCGTGACATAGGGATCGAGCTGCGCACTCCTGACTTTCGATAGTGGAGCTGCATAATGGGGAATATAAGGGCCTATGCCCAGCATATCCACGTCCTCCGCCTGGAAAAAAACAAGATCATGGTACAGATGTTCAGCAGTTTGGCTCTAAAGGAGTGCTTTAGGCAGGCAGCGGTCAGTTCCTCAAGCTCTTTTTCATGCAATTTTTCCGGGTTGTCTATATATATGCTATATTCTTCATTCAGCCTTATAATGACGTCCACTTTTTAAAGATATTCCATGGCCCGGTACAGGGCACAAAGACGCCAGTGTCAGGTATTTGTCATATGTTTCAAATAAATTATACACGAGTTTTTTTAAGATACAATACAGTTTTAAAGTTTTTATAAAAATATAAGGTCACTTTCCAAAGTGGAAAGTGACCTTAACTGATAGGTTGTTACTTGTTTACACCTCTCGAAGTATACTTGGTATGCAACAACTCGTGTGACTTGTGGCCCAGCGGTTTCCCCAGGAACTCCTCATAAAGGGCTATTATAGCCGGGTTCTCGTGAGACTTGCGCAGAGACATGCGCTCGTCCTCGGTATAAGTGGCGGTGATCCTCTTCAGTCGGATATCGGTGTCGGTCGGGATTGGTGAACCGCCGCCGCCGATGCAGCCGCCAGGACAGCACATCACTTCAATGAAATGATAGTCGGCTTCGCCGGCGCGGATCTTGTCCAGCACCTTGCGGGCATTGCCCAGTCCGTTGGTAATGGCCACTTTGACAGGCAGATCACCCACCTGAACAGTGGCTTCTTTTACACCGGTAAGGCCCCGACATACCTCGAAATCAATGTTTTCGAGCGTCTCTCCCGTTACAACCTCATAAACAGTCCGCAGCGCCGCTTCCATAACACCGCCTGATGCGCCGAAGATTTCCCCGGCGCCGGTGGAAATCCCCAGCGGCTCGTCATATTCTTCGTCCGGCAGGTTAGAGGCGTCTAAGCCGGCCTGCTTGAACATACGTCCTAATTCGCGGGTAGTTAGGACCACGTCCACATCCTGGTAGCCGCTGCTGTTCATTTCAGGCCGCTGGCACTCGTATTTCTTGGCGGTACAGGGCATAATCGATACACAATAAATATCTGCCGGGTCAATGTCCTCTTTTTCGGCGTAATAAGTCTTTACCAGAGGTCCGAACATCTGCTGCGGTGACTTGCAGGTGGACAGGTGATCCAGCAAATCCGGGTAGAAGTGTTCACAGAACTTGATCCAGCCGGGGCTGCAAGAGGTGATCATCGGCAGTGTGCCGCCGGTAGTCACGCGCTGCAGCAGCTCGTTGCCCTCCTCCAGGATAGTCAGGTCAGCAGTAAAATCCGTGTCAAAGACTTTGTCAAAACCAAGGCGACGCAGCCCGGCCACCATCTGGCCGGTGAAGATGCTGCCAGGTTCCGCTCCTAATGCTTCACCAAGTTGCACCCTGGTGGCGGGCGCTGTTTGTACAACGACATGTTTCTCTGGATCAGCCAGGGCGGCCCAAACTTTTGCGGTGTCATCTCTTTCTACAATAGCCCCGGTCGGACATACGAGCGAGCACTGGCCGCACTGGACACATTCCATATCTGCCAGCTTTTCGTTGAAAGCAGGCGCGATCAGGGTATTAAAGCCCCTGTTTTCCGCACAGAGAGCCTGCACCGTCTGCACATTGGTACATACCGAAATGCAGCGGCGGCAGAGCACGCACTTGCGTGGGTCTCTAATAATTGCAGGACTTGAATCATCTATCGGGTATTCGGTTTTAGCTCCAGCAAAACGGATTTCTTTAATGCCGAATTCTTCCGCCAGTTTTTGCAGTTCGCAATTTTGGTTGCGGGCACAGGTAAGGCATTCCTGCGGGTGATCCGAAAGAATTAACTCCAGGATCAATTTACGGACTTTAATTACCTCCGGTGTGGCGGTCTTAACAACCATACCCTCGGCAACCGGAGCAACACATGCCGGAATTAATGTCCTGGCCCCCTGCACTTCTACCACACAAATACGGCAGGCCCCGATAATGTTCAAATCTTTATAATAACAAAGGGTCGGGATCTTCGCTCCCACCTTTTGAGCGGCTTCAAGAATTGAAGTTCCCGGCTCAACTACTACTTGTTGATTATCAATTGTTAAATTTATCATTTTTCCTTTTTCCCTCCAAACCCCCGTATTATTCCATATCCCTATTCTAAAAAGCTGCGGGAGTGGCTTTTATTCCTTTAACTCGCATACGTTGCATGAGCATTTCTTATCTCTGATATGCTCCTCGTACTCGTTCCTAAAATACCTGATAGTACTCAGAACAGGGTTGGGAGCAGTCTGGCCGAGTCCGCACAGCGCAGTGGCTTTGATCGTAGTGGCCAGTTCTTCCAAAAGCTCGATGTCGCCTTCTTTTCCCTTACCGTTGCTAATGTTGTCAAGGATCTCATGCATCCGCTTGGTGCCGATCCGGCAGGGGGAACACTTGCCGCAGGACTCGTCAACGATAAAATCGAGGAAAAATTTGGCGATATCCACCATGCAGGTATCCTCGTCTAGGACAATCATGCCGCCGGAGCCCATAATGGCGCCCAAAGCGCCGAGAGAGTCGTAGTCGACCGGGGTGTCAAGGTGCTCTGCAGGAATGCAGCCTCCCGACGGACCACCAGTTTGTACAGCCTTAAAAGCTTTCTTTCTGGGAATACCGCCGCCAATTTCAAAGACGATTTCCCTTAAAGTGGTACCCATTGGCACTTCAATAATACCGGTATTGTTAATTCGGCCGGCCAGGGCAAATACCTTGGTGCCCTTGCTTTTCTCCGTACCGATGGCGGCATAGGCGTCAGCGCCCTTAAGAATAATCTCAGGAATGTTTGCCCAGGTCTCAACGTTATTCAGGACCGTCGGCTTGCCCCAGACACCGGCGTTGGCCGGAAATGGGGGTCTCGGCCTGGGCTCGCCGCGCTTACCTTCGATGGAGGTCAGCAGGGCGGTTTCCTCACCGCACACAAATGCGCCGGCGCCGATCCGGATCTCGATGTCAAAGTTGAAGCCGGAACCAAAAAGATTTTTACCCAACAGGCCGTTTTTACGGGCTTTCTGGAGAGCATAGTCCAATCTCTCAATAGCCAGCGGGTATTCCGCCCTCACATATACATAGCCCTGCTCCGCGCCGATAGCGCGTCCGCAAATGGCCATACCTTCAATGACGCTGTGCGGGTCACCTTCCAAAACAGACCTATCCATGAATGCGCCCGGGTCACCTTCGTCACCGTTGCAGACCACATATTTTGGCGCCCCGCTTGCCGCGGCTGTGAATCCCCACTTCATGCCCGTGGAGAAACCAGCGCCGCCGCGTCCGCGCAGACCTGATTTTTTAATCTCCTCGATAATATCCTCAGGCTGCATTTTGGTGAGCGCTTTACCCAGCGCGGCATAGCCGTCGTTGGCAATATAGTCCTCAATCGAGGTCGGGTCAATATAGAAGTTATTGCGTAGAACGATCTTTTTCTGCTTTGCAAATAGATCTATATCGTTAACCCTGGGTGTGGGTTCTTTTGCCCCGGGCGTCCTGTACATCAGACGCGGAATCTGGTTGCCCTGCATAATATGTTCTTCCACAATCGCTTCGGCATCTTTCGGCTTTAACCTGCGGTAAAAAGTCGCGTCCGGATAGACGATTGCGACAGGTCCCATATCACAGGGCCCCATGCAGCCGGTGAGAATAATCTGCACCTGATCTGCGATACCGTTTTTATTAAGGGCTTCCTTCATGGCGTCTACTACATCCAGGCACTTGGAAGATATGCATCCAGCGCCGCCGCACATCATTACGTGGGCCTTTTCAGTCGCGGACGGAACTCCCTCGCGAATTTTAAGGGCTGCCCGCCTGCTTTCCTTTATCTTTGCCAGTTCGTCCAAAGACTTCACTTAATTACACCTCCGTTTAAATCCTCCAGCCATTTCTGAAGATATCCCTATTTAGCGCTTTTCAAAATAACCGCGCCCAACCATAATAACGTAATATCAATGAGGATTTTATAACTAATGCTATGCATATTGTTCGAGCACTGCAGGGATAAGTTCCGGCTCTAGACGGCCGTGGACGTCTTTCCCGTCAATAATCATTGCAGGAGCGAGGCCGCATGCGCCGATACAGCGCACGATCTCCAGCGTGAACCGGCTGTCGGGAGTAGTCTGACCCGGTTTAAGGTCAAGCAGATCTTTGATTGTTGTGGTTACCATTTTTGTTCCCTTTACGTAGCAGGCTGTTCCGGCACATACGCTGATTTTGTGTCTGCCCCTGGGGATCAGTGAAAAGAACGTATAGAAAGTAATCACTCCGTAAACCTCCTGGAGAGATACCCCTAGTCCTTCCGCTATTTGTATCTGGACCCACTTGGGCAGATACCCTACAAGATTCTGGGCCTTGGTTAAAACCTGGATTAATCCGCCGGGATTACCTCTATACGGATCAATAATCTTATCCAGTTGTTTGATTAGTTCATCGTTACTGGCATTACTAGCACATGCTACCACAAATCTGTACCTCCCTTGCTTTAATTCTATAAAACTTAAAATAATGCAATACTACACTCTCTATTAAAGATAAAAACAGTAAGTATCTATATACGCTTATCACCTCCCTAATAAGTCAACAAGAAAGGACCTCCCATAATAAATACATAATAATTATACGTCAATATTACTCATAACTCTTCTAGTAAAAAACACCACAAAAGAATAATAATATCTAAATAGATGATTTTATAATTTAAAATCATCTATTATTTGCAAGATATTTTAAGAATAACAACCCAGGATAAAGATAATTACAACCTTTTAATCAAGCGCATTGATTTTTTGGCAGATGCCAATGTGTGTTCAATATCAATGTCACTATGGGAGGTGGAAACAAAAGCAGCTTCGTACTGGGAAGGAGCAATATAGACGCCATTTTTCAGCATTGTCTGAAAAAAGGACCTGAAATAATCAGTGTTTGACGAACAGGCGGTGGCATAGTCTGTCACTTTTGCGCCTGTAAAGAAGGCGCTGAACATTGATCCCACCCTGTTTACGCTTAATTCAACCCCTGTCTGCAAGGCGGATTCTAACAGTCCGTCCGCCAGCGTTGCCGACTTCCTGTCTAAATCACCGTATATGCCCGGTTGTCTTAAAATCTCCAGTGTGGCTATACCGGCTGTAACCGCTAGGGGGTTGCCCGATAAAGTTCCTGCCTGGTAAACAGGCCCCGCCGGAGAGACGTGCTCCATTATTTCTTTTTTGCCGCCGTACGCTCCAACCGGCAGACCGCCGCCAATGACTTTGCCCAGGCATGTAAGGTCGGGCGTGATGCCATATAGTTCTTGCGCCCCGCCGTAAGATACCCGAAATCCTGTCATGACCTCGTCGAAAATCAACAGGCTGCCATAAATAGCTGTAATGTCTCTCAGACCTGCAAGAAATCCTGGCTCAGGAGGTACAACACCCATGTTGCCGGCCACAGGTTCAACAATAACCGCCGCTATATCTTCTCCAACCTTTTCAAATATTTCTTTTAGCTTTTCTATGTTGTTATAGTCGGCAGTGATCGTGTTTACAGCTGTTTCCCCGGGCACCCCCGGACTTGTGGGTACTCCCAGCGTAAGCGCGCCTGAACCGGCTTTAATTAATAAAGAATCGGCATGACCATGATAACAGCCCGCAAACTTAACTATTTTATTTCTTCCGGTGTAACCCCGGGCCAGCCGCAGCGCGCTCATTGTCGCCTCAGTGCCGGAGTTCACCAGCCTGAGCATTTCAACTGACGGCACAGCTTCAATAACCATGGAAGCTAAAATTGTTTCCAACTCCGTAGGCGCCCCGAAACTGGTCCCGGTATCTTTCAAACACCGCTCCAGCGCCTCAATTACGCGCGGGTGGCGGTGTCCGGCAATCAGAGGACCCCAGGACCCTACGTAGTCAATGTATTCATTGCCGTCTTCATCAAATATTTTTGCTCCCTCACCTTTCTTAATGAAGACGGGATTTAACCCCACGGACTTAAAGGCTCTTACCGGGCTGTTGACGCCGCCCGGTATGTATTTCAGCGCTTCATTATACAAAGATATGGACCTGGCAAAACCTTTATGCACCTGGTTATTCCCCCTTAACAAGGCTTTATTTCATTCAAAGTATCGCATGCTGATTTTTTTCAACTCGACGGTGCTGAACAAAAGACAGTATTTATTTATTCCAACAGCCTGTGCAATCTTTTTCGCAATTGTGACGCATTCCTCTCTGGAACGACCATGTACCATGGTAAAAAGGTTGTACGGCCAGTTGGCTTGCCGGGGGCGCTGGTAGCAGTGGGTAACCTCCCTGAATTCTGCCATATTGCCGCCGATTTCACATGTCTTATCGTCGGGAACATCCCAGACAATCATGGCGTTGGCCTTAAAACCGAGGTCCTGGTGGCGTACAGCCGCGCCAAACCGCCTGATAACACCATGTTCTATTAAAAACCTGATACGGTTTATTAACTCTTCCTCTGATATTTTCAACCTATCGGCAATTATTCTATAGGGACGGGTAGCCAGGGGCAGCCCGTTTTGCAGTTCTTTAATGATCCGCCTGTCCTGATCTGAAAGCATACAGTCACCCCAATCAAAGGTCAAAGTTTACTCTGATTTTAAAAAGTTTTTGAGCCGGAAGAACTAAAATATCATTGATGCCGGTATCTTTTTTTATTTTCGTTATGAATTCATCAAGTTCTTTTTTAGACGGCGCCGTAGATGTAAACCACATGTTAAATTTATGCTCCCTCAAATAATTATGAGTGACACCCGGGTATGAGTTAACCACGGCTGCAACCTCACCTATCCTGTTTTCATCTACCTGCATGGCGCAGAGCGTGCTGTGGTAACCCAGCATCCTTGAATCAAAGATGCCGCCGAGGCGGCGTATCAGCCCGTTGTCAATCATATTTCTGAGCCTTGCAAGCACGTCTTCCTCATTTATGCCGAGCGCATCG
>JAQVLS010000052.1 GCA_028704035.1 Desulfotomaculaceae bacterium
TACGACGGGGCGCTGCCGTCCGGCAATGCGGTGGCTCTGTTGAATCTGCTGCGTCTGGCCCGGCTGACCGCCAACGATAAATTAACAGAAATAGCCGAAAGGCAGATAAAAGCATTTTCAGGAATTATCGGGCAATACCCGTGGGGCCATACGCACTTTCTAATGGGAGTAGACTTCATGCTTGGTCCCACCCGCGAGATTGTGATTGCCGGCAGAGCGGGAGAGGCTGACACCGAAACTATGTTAAGGGCAGCTAGGCAGGCTTTCCTGCCTGATACAGTGGTGGCTTGGCACCCGGATGGTGAAGTCGGCGGCGAGATTGAAAAGCTGGTTCCTTTCATGAGGGAGCAGCGTTCAGTAAATGGCAAAGCTGCCGCTTATATCTGCGAGAATTACGCCTGCCAGGCGCCGGTCACAGACCTTGAGCAATTTGCTGAAAAACTCCGGCAATAACCTGGTGAAAAGTAATACCGGGCACTGACTCTCATGGCTTACGCCAAAGACCGGCTTAAGGCGATAAAGATTTTGTCAACAATTTGCATCCGGTGTATCGCCGGATGCTTTTTTAGATAAAGCAAGTAAAAATCCTTCTGAAGGATTTTTCTTCAATGAAATTGAACATATAAACATATAATCGAAAGGCTTGATGAAGGATGTGAGACGGTTTTATGGACAACAGCATTTTAATTCAGGCGGTCCTGGCAATTATAATTGTTGCGCTCTTAATAGTTATATTAATCCAGGGTCGGCGGGGCGGGAATTCAGGTCTGGCAGCTAATTTTGCTGCGATAGAAAAAAACCAGGAAAAAACTGAACGTACTGTTAAGGATGAAGCAGTCCGGAGCAGGGAAGAAGACAACAATAATGCCAGACGGCTGCGGGACGAAGTCAATATTTCCCTGAAAATGCTGGGCGACTCGTTGCTGGCGCGTTTGACTGAGCACGCCACCTTGCATAAAAACCAGATGGACACCTTTTCCAGCCAGATCAATGTCCTGACGCGCAGCAATGAGCAAAAACTGGATAAAATGCGGGATACCTTCGAGGAAAGATTAATCATGTTGCAACAAGACAATAACCTGAAGCTGGAGCAAATGAGGGCCACGGTGGACGAGAAGCTGCACGAAACCCTAGAAAAACGCCTGGGCGAATCATTCAAGCTGGTCAGCGAAAGGCTGGAACTTGTCCATCAAGGGCTGGGTGAAATGCAGTCCCTGGCCGCCGGTGTAGGTGACTTGAAAAAAGTTTTAACCAATGTCAAAACCAGGGGAATATGGGGTGAGATATCTCTCGCCGGTCTGCTCGAACAGATATTAACTAATGAACAGTACGACAAGAACGTGGCTACGAAAAAAGGCAGCGCTGAGCGGGTGGAGTTTGCCATCAGACTGCCGGGCAGGGACGCTGGTAAAAATATTGTCTGGCTGCCGATAGACGCAAAATTTCCGCAGGAAGATTACCAGCGGTTGATAGAAGCACAGGAACAGGCCAATCCCGTGCAGGCCGATCAGGCTGCCAGGCAGCTGGAATTAAGGATTAAAGCTGAGGCTAAGAACATTAAAGATAAATATATTGACCCGCCGCATACGACTGATTTCGGCGTCATGTTTTTGCCTACTGAAGGGCTGTACGCCGAGATTATCCGCAGGCCGGGACTCTGTGACGTGCTGTTGAGAGACTGCCGGGTAATAGTGACCGGGCCCACCACTCTTGCAGCCTTGCTGAACAGCCTGCAGGTCGGTTTTCAGACGTTGGCTATAGAGAAACATTCGAGCGAGGTCTGGGCGCTGCTCGGGGCTGTAAAAAGCGAGTTCGGCAAATTCAGCGAAATACTTGAAAAAACTCATAAAAAGCTGCGGGAGGCCAGCAACACCATCGACAGCGCCGCTAAAAAATCCCGTACTATCGAAAGAAAACTGAAGAACGTACAGGAACTGCCCGCATCTGAAGCGGTTGTCCTGCTGGGCGAAAACGGGCAAAATGATATTATATGAGAATTTGACGGTCTAAATTAGGGGATATAGGCGACGGCTTCAACTTCGACTAGGACGTCTTTCGGCAGCCTAGCCACCTCCAGGCAGGAACGGGCGGGGTGCTGGTCGCCGAAAAAATTGGCGTAGATCTCATTAATTATAGCAAAATCCTCCATGTTTTTAATAAAAAGTGTTGTTTTAAGGACACTATTTAATGAGGCGCCGGCCGCGATTAAAACCTCTTCCAGGTTTTTTAACGTCTGCTGCACCTGTGGTCCAACCCCTCCCGGCACAATTTCCCCGCTCACCGGGTCGGCCGGGATTTGCCCCGAGGTAAAGATTAAATTCCCCAGCCTTACAGCCTGAGAGTATGGTCCGATGGCGGCCGGGGCTTTTTTAGTGGAAATAACGCTCTTATCCATATTGTTTTTACCTCTTTACTTATCATATAGTATAGAATTTCTAGTTTTAATCGTTTTTAGTATATAATGATTGCGAAAAAATAAAAACAAAGGGGTTGGTCATAATTAATAAAATTACTAAAGGCCCTTCAACAGTCCTTTTCCCCGTCCCGGCAGTGCTTGTTACGTCCTGCCTGGAGGGAGGCGAACCCAATATAATAACCATAGCCTGGACAGGTATTATGAATTCAGAACCTCCGGTTGTTTATATCAGCGTGCGTCCCGGGGGCAGGCATTCTTACCGGTTGATCAAGGAGTCCGGAGAATTTGTGATCAACATTGCTTCGGCCGCTCAAGTGGGAGTTGTTGATTACTGCGGCAACGTGTCGGGCAGGGAGGTAAATAAGTTTAGAGAAACAGGACTGACTCCTGTGCCTGCGTCACATGTGCAGGCTCCTTTAATCGCAGAATGCCCGGTCAATGTCGAATGTCGGGTCAGGCAGATAATTCCCCTCGGCAGCCACGATGTTTTTCTCGGGGACGTCCTGGCGGTCCATTATAATCAGGACATTCTTGACGAAAAAGGGCGGCCCGATTTCGAGATGATTGAACCTTACGGTTACTGCTCTGGTGAGTACAGACTGATAACCAAAAAGATCGGACACCATGGTTACTCAAAAAAAGAAAAGCAGCTTTAAAAAAGTAAACATAAAGGAGGACCAAACTTTATGGAAGCTTTTATAGGGAAAACACTGATTAAAATTGTCATGGGAGACATTACCCAGCAAGAAACCGAGGCGATTGTAAACGCGGCGAACTCAGGGCTGATGGGGGGCGGAGGAGTGGACGGCGCCATCCACCGCGCGGGCGGGCCTCAGATCCTGGCCGAATGCAAGGAAATCCGCGCCAGACAGGGAACGCTCCCGACCGGCAGGGCGGTTATAACTAGCGGCGGACGCCTGAAGGCCCGCTATGTGATACATACGGTCGGCCCGGTGTGGTCCGGCGGCAAAAAAGGTGAAGATGAGCTGCTGCGCAGCGCTTACCGGAGCAGTCTCACCCTAGCCAGGGAAAAGGGCATTCGCTCTGTTTCGTTTCCCTCGATCAGTACCGGCATATACAGTTTTCCCGTGGACCGGGCGGCCAGAATAGCCCTGCGCGAGGTGAGGGATTTTGTCAGCGGCAATCCGGGCTCCACGGAGGTGCGGTTTGTCCTCTTCAGTCCGTCGGTGCTGAAAGAGTTTGAAACTGCCTGGGAAGAAATAAACAGCCAGGATCAATAGGTAAAAGGGTTAAATTAGCATTTTTCTTTAAGTTGCCCCGGGCTTATTTCGTGTTATCATTGTCGTAGAGTCCGCTGTCAGGTACCGGCATGATCTCTATTGCGAAATCCGGGCAGTGTGTAGTGCAAAGTCCACAGGCAGTGCATTTATCCGGACGAATCGCAAGGGGCAAGCCGCTTTCGTCCGGTTCCAGCACTTTCTCGGGACAGATATTGATGCAAATGGTGCATTTTTTGCAGAGCTTTAGGTTTATTGATGGGTGAACAGCCTGTTTTGTCAATAGATGGATCTCCTTAAATTATTTTGACATTATTTGTTTGTGGATCTTGTTATACTGCCAAGTTCATTTCTTTTCTTTCCTGATAACCTTTTTTTGTGAAAGTTCTATATTATATACTATATTCCTGTTTTTTTATTTAAAACACTTAGTGTAGGTGCTGAAATATTTTCCTGCAAAAAAATGTTTGACTCGGTCCAGGTATAGATAAAGACCATTTTATATTGACAATCTTCAAATTTTTCAGATATCCTAGGTCTGAGGAAAAGAAATAGAATATCCTTGGAATTATGTTGGCTGATTGATTACATAACAGAATATATAAAAAAAGGAAGTCGTTTGTTATGATCACAAGCCTGGGCAGCAATATATACCAGATCGACGTCTATGACCAGGAACCCGAGCGCACTTCCTGCTACCTGATCCTGGCGGATAAGGTAGCGTTGATTGAGACCGGCCCGACTCCGGGTACCGTGCATATCAAAGACGCATTGAAAAAAATCGGCATACCGCCGGAAAAGGTCGACTACATCATAGTCACCCATATTCATTTGGATCATGCGGGCGGGGCCGGTGTCATGGCCGGGGATTTGCCGCGGGCAAAGGTGTGTGTGCACCCCCGGGGCGCCAGGCACCTGATCGACCCGGCCAGGCTTGCGGCCGGCGCCAGGGCAATCTACGGGGAAAGCTTCGACAGGCTTTTTGGCGACGTATTGCCCATACCCTGGGAAAGGATTCACACACCGGCAGACGGAGAAATTCTTGACTTGGGCGGGGGCAGGGTCTTGACATTCTATCACACACCGGGTCATGCCCGTCATCATTTTATCATCCATGACCCCGCCAGTCGGGGCGTCTTCAGCGGTGACGCCCTGGGCGTGCGCTTTCAGGCCTTGAGTCGCCTGGCGGGCTCTAATTTTACCCTGCTTTCTACCCCACCGCCGGAATTTGACCCCGCCATGATGATTGAAACATTGGACCGCGCCGCCGGGCTTGATCTCGAGTATATCTATTTCGCGCATTACGGCAGGGCCGGGGGAGTAAGCGCTATACTTGCAGGACTCAGGGAACAGGTAAATGATTTTGTAGCGGCAGGCAGGCGAGTGCTTACCTCTGGCGGCGCCGCCGGGGAAATTGAAAAAGCAATCTGGGAAATGGTGATGGACCAGGTCGCGGTATACGGGTTTAAAGACAGGGAGCATCCCGCAATTCAGTTTATGGGACTAGATATAAGCCTTAATGCGGCGGGCATAAACCATTACCTGCAAAAGGTTATGGGTATTGCCAACAACAGATAATTGTGATACGCAGATTAAAATAGTATTATAAGAAAAGAAATTTTCGGTTGGACAGGGAGCAGGATTATGGGTAAAAATTTTACAAGCATTAATGGTGGTATTATACTGCGCTGGAGCCTGGTGCAATTGTTTTTAACCGGGCTGGTTATGTTGGTTCAACCTGCCTTGTGGTTGGTCGTTTTCGTGATGCTGCTGGCGAGTGCCCTGGCCACATACATAGTCGTGGAATATATTCAGAAACACAGGGTTATAAAAATAAAATTTGATGAACACCCTATTGATCCTACCTTGCAGATTGCTAACGAAACACTTCCTTACCTCAGGCGCGGTCTTAATGAAGAAACGGCATATAAGACTGCCGAAATTATCTTGAAAATCAGCGATGTATCGGCAGTGGCCATCACAGACCGCGAAAAGGTGCTGGCATATATTGGAGAGTGTTCCGACCACCATAAAGCCGGCGGGCCGATTATTACTTATGCGACAAAACAGGCTGTGGAAACAGGAGAGTTAATAATCATAAAAGATAAGAAAGGCCTGCAATGCCCGGATAAAAATTGCACGCTGCAGTCTGCTGTTATAGCGCCGCTGATATGTCAGGGTGAGGTGGCCGGCACAGTCAAACTTTATCAGACCAGCCAGGGGGAACTCCAACCTGCCGTTGTTAAACTGGCCTTGGCCGTAGCCCAACTGCTGGGCCTGCAAATGGAACTGGCAGAACTGGACCGGCACGCCCAGTTGGTGACAAAGGCAGAACTGGACGCCCTGCATGCCCAGATCAATCCCCATTTTTTATTCAATACTCTAAACACTATCATTACGTACACCAGGACAGACCCGGAAAATGCAAGAAGGCTTCTAATTCGCCTGGCCTCTTTTTTTCGTCAAACACTAAAGAGGCACGGGCATTTTAACACGTTACGGGAAGAAATAGAATATGTCAATACTTATCTTATCCTGGAGAAAGCTCGCTTTCGGGAAAAGTTGAAGATACAGAGGAGCATTGACCCTGCCCTGCTTGATTTTAATGTGCCTGTACTGACCCTGCAACCGCTGGTTGAAAATGCGGTGAAGCACGGTATTCAGCCGAAAATGGGTCCCGGCAATATTCAGATATCAGCCAAGTTTGTTGACGGAGAAATGCTTTTTGTAATCACGGATGATGGCGTGGGGATAGACAATGAAAGGCTGCCTAGGGTATCTCTGCCTGGCTTCGGTTCCGACAGCGGGGTTGGTTTAAGCAATGTCAACGAGCGGCTTAAAAGCCTTTACGGGGAAGAATACGGCCTGCGGATCGAAAGCGAGGTAGACAAGGGCACCAAGGTTTACGTCAGGATCCCCATCAGCGACGAAAGCCATGAGAAAGGTGGGTTCACCAGTGAAATTAAAAGCATTAATTATAGATGATGAATACCCCGCCAGACAGGAACTCAGGTATGCTTTAAGTGAGTTTGAAAGTATTGAGATAGTCGGTGAAGCCGCCAATGCCCAGGAAGCATTAACTCTGATCAAAGCCCTGGATTATCAGGTCCTTTTTTTGGATATATCCATGCCGGGCATGAACGGGCTTGAATTGGGCGCGGCTATACAAGATTTGCCGAAACGGCCTTTTATCATTTTTGTAACAGCTTTTGATGAGTTCGCGGTATCTGCTTTTGATGTTAATGCAGTAGATTATATTTTAAAACCAGTAGAGCCGAAACGCTTGAAAAAAGCCATCGACAAGGTGCTGATGCTTACCCGCGAGATAATGGTAGACGCGGCGCCTGCCGAAACAATGCGGGAAGAACGCGCACCGCAGGAAAGCGAAACCAAAACCATACAGCCGGAAAATTTGCAGTTTAAAATTGACCGTGTTCCCGCAGAAAAGCAGGGTAAAACAATCCTTGTCGGCGGCTCTGATATTTTCTACGCGTTTACTGAACAGGATAATGTATATATAAAAACTGCAGCCGATAAGCTTTATACGCGGTTCACCCTGAAAGAGCTGGAAGCAAGGCTGAACCCGCAGATTTTTTTCCGGACGCATCGCTGCTATTTGGTTAACCTGCACAAAGTTAAAGAAATTGTGCCGTTTTTCAACGGTACTTATAATTTGATAGTTGAAGACAAAGAACGCAGCGAAGTCCCGGTTAGTCGGGCTCAGGCCAAAAAACTAAGGAAGATATTGGGTTTCTAGAAATGTCTGAGGAAATATTTGGACCTGCCTTAAGGTTTATGTGATATCAGCACGGAAACAGGTGAAACCCCTGGTGGTGGCTGAAACATTTGCGATTGTTCAGGCAGGTTTTTTTATATTAACCGGAGAAAATAATATGTTGCAACCCGAATGTGGACCACTTGATTAATTTCAAGTATTTATAAAAAATGGGGTGTTGGCGATTGCCCGAAACATACCACCGGCGGGATTAATCGGCGCCGGAACTGACATTATTGAGATTGAAAGGATAAAACAGGCTGTTGAGCGCGGCGGTAACCGCTTTTTAGAAAAGGTTTTTACCTCCAGCGAGAGGAGCTTTTGTGATGTCAGAAAAGACCGGTTTTCCTGCTATGCAGCCCGTTTTGCGGCCAAAGAAGCGGTTTTAAAGGCATTGGGCACAGGTTTGGCTGGATGCGCCTTCGTAGATGTTGAAGTGCAAAGGCCGGGCGGCGGCCGCCCGGAGATTAAGCTGCACGGCGCAGCAGCTGAGATAGCAAAAGAAAAAGGGATCGCCTTGATATTGATCAGCATTTCTCATAATCGTCAAAACGCGGTGGCTTTTGCCATTGCAGCTGGTGAGGAGGTATAAATAATTTGCGGATCGTTACTGCGGATGAAATGAAGGCACTGGACCGGGCGGCGATAGAGGACTATGGCATATCAGGACTGGTTTTAATGGAAAACGCGGGCATCCGGGTGGTAGACTTGATCCAGCGCGTAATGGGCGAGGTCCGTGGCAAAGCGGTCACTTTTTTTATTGGCAAGGGTAATAACGGGGGAGACGGGCTGGTTATAGCCCGCCACCTTTTGAATATGGGCGCCGAGGTTAAAGTGCTGTCAATCGCCCATGTGGGTGAAATTAGCGGGGACGCGGCTGTTAACCTTAATATATGGCGGAAAATGGGGCAGAAGATTTATTTTGTTCACCAAGGTGACGGGATTAACATTGTCAAGCTGGCTTTAGTGAAAACGGATCTTGTTGTTGACGCCATCTATGGGACCGGATTTCATGGCAAAATGCCGGAGGGGGTAGGCCGTGTTATCAAGGCGATTAACAATAGCGGCAAGCCGATTGTAGCTATCGATATCCCCTCCGGACTAGAGGCGGGTACCGGCAAGGTGAACGGGCCTTGTATCAGGGCACACCATACCGTGACTTTTGGTCTGCCCAAGTTAGGCTTGTATCTTGAACCGGGCGCTGGCCACGCGGGTGAAATTACCATAGCGGATATATCTCTGCCCGCTGTTTTGGTGGACAAGGAAGCGCCCCAAAGATATCTGCTCACAGCAGAGCGTGTAAAAAGATGGTTGCCGCCCCGCTCGTCCCCCGCGCACAAAGGTAATTTCGGGAGAGTGCTTGTCATCGCGGGCTCCCGGGGGATGACCGGCGCTGCCAGTCTGGCCGGTGAGGCCGCGTTGAGGTCCGGGGCGGGCCTGGTCACAGTCGCGGTTCCTGAAACACTGCATGATGTTATGCAGGGAAAACTCACCGAGGCAATGACTGCTTCGCTGCCGGACACCGGCAGCGGCAGTCTGAGCAGGGAGGCTCTGCCGCGGATTCTGTCACTTCTTGAGAACATGGATGTGCTGGCCACAGGACCGGGACTTTCCCAGGCGCCCGAGACCGTAACACTGGTAAGGGAACTGCTGCCTGCCATAAAAATACCCTTTGTGCTGGACGCAGACGCGCTCAACGCTCTGGCCGGGCAAGTCAGCATACTAGGAAGTTTGCAGGCCCCGGCTGTAATAACGCCGCATCCGGGCGAAATGGCCAGGCTGATGGGAGTAGCGCCAAAGGACATCCAGGCAGACAGAATTGGAAACGCAGTCAAAGCGACGGCTGCCTGGAACGTGGTTACGTTGCTGAAGGGCGCCCGGACAGTTGTAGCGGCGCTGGACGGCGCTGTCTACATCAACCCTACCGGCAACCCGGGAATGGCGACCGGAGGGAGTGGGGACGTCCTTACCGGGATTATCGCCTCACTAATTGCCCAGGGACTCGAACCGAGCCGCGCCGCCGCAGCCGGGGCATATTTTCATGGTCTGGCCGGTGACCTGGCTGCGAGGGAAAAAGGGATGATGGGTTTAATCGCCGGTGACATTATATCCATCCT
>JAQVLS010000053.1 GCA_028704035.1 Desulfotomaculaceae bacterium
GCTTTTACGGCGGTGAGAAAGCTGAAACACATTCAGTGGTAATGAGGGCTAAAACCTGCACCGTACGCTTTGTGAGGGCAATTCATAGGCTGGACCGTAAACCATACCCCTTTCTGAAATAATCCGCTTAGTTGCACCATGATAGAATTTCAATAGGTTTTCTCTGCAGTCCGGCGGCAGGTGATCTTTTACCCGCCGCATTTTTTAGATTATAATTTAAAAATACTTGGAAAAGCAAATAACTATTCTCCCACGGGAGGGAAAACTCTTGCCAGAGTTTTTTAAATTCGACCAGATCGAATATCACATTGGTGCTGCAGGCCGTACTGTGAAAGTGTCGTCTGACCTGGAAGAAGGCTCAATACTGGTAATTAAAGGACCGTCGGGGGCGGGAAAAACCACCCTGCTGAGGATCTTGGCGCGGCTGTCGGAATGCGATAAAGGCCAGGTCTTTTTGCAGGGACACAACTGGCTCTCCTATTCTCCCCAGCTCTGGCGCAGTAAAATCAACTATTTAGCCCAGAAACCAGCCGTTTTCAACGGGACAGTGCTGGACAATCTAAAAAAACCCTTTGCGCTAAAAATAAAAAAAGATATGTTTAATCTCGATGAAGCGATAGACGGATTAAGAGAATTATCTTTAAACGAGAATTTAATACACCAGGACGCCCATACTCTTTCCGGCGGTGAAACGGCAAGGATAACGCTGCTACGATCTATCCTTTTCAAGCCGAATATTTTATTGCTGGATGAGCCCTTTGCATTCCTGGATGATAATTCCGCCAGGTCGGTAATGGAGTTTTTAAAGAGATGGTTGGTAAACAAAACCGGACACGGTATCGTTATGGTAACCCATAATGACATATATAAAGATATATCTGGTATTGAAACTCAAGAGATCGAACTGTCTGAGCCGGGGGTGAATTAATTGGACGCGGGAGTAATACCAATATCCAATACTCAGCTCGCTCTGAGTGTTATTTTAGTTTTGATCGCGGGCGTTATTTCCGCAGCCCTCAGGCTCGAACTGCTTAAACCATTGTTATGGGGCACTGTCAGGACTTATCTTCAACTGACGCTGATCGGTTATGCCCTTACATATATCTTCAATATTAACAACCTTATACTTATTATAGTGATAATCAGCCTGATGTGCCTGGTGGCATCGAGAACAGCCGTGCGGGGGGCACCCTGTGCCGGCAGATACTCTATGTTCCTTGGTTTTTTCTCTCTTTGGACCAGCACTTTTCTTGTGGGGACAATAGTTATGGTGCTGATTATATCGCCTGAGCCCTGGTACTCGGCAAGAATAGCCATTCCTATTTTCGGCATGATTCTGGGCAACTCAATGAACGGCATCGCCCTTTCACTGGAACGCTTGTTTTCAGAGGTGAAGTCAAAAATATCTGAAATTGAAACCTTGCTAAGTTTCGGCGCCTCACCGTGGGAGTCTGTCAGAGACTGTGTCAAGGAGGCCCTGCGGGCGGGTATGACCCCGACAATAAACTCGCTCATGGTTGTAGGGCTGGTCAGTCTGCCGGGTATGATGACCGGGCAGATCCTGGCTGGAGCGGACCCGCAGCAAGCCGTCCGCTACCAGATCGTTGTTATGCTGATGATAGCTGCAGCGGTGGCCATCGGTTGCATCATGCTGGTCTTATTGTATTACAAAAAGCTATTTACTAAAGAAGACGCAATAGCGCATTATGTTTTAAACCATGAATAACAGCAGCTGATAAAATCCGGTTGCCCAATAAACGGGTATATGATAATTTAATACTAAATCTCACGAGTAAAAGTCTTTGACAGGAAGGAGCTTTTTTGTTGGATTACTCATTAGTAAGCAATCATATTGCGTTTGATATTGATGAAATATTGGAAATGATTGAAGAATACATTGAAGAATACTTATTACTGGAACACTATTTTGAAGATCAGCTTATCGAGTCCAGTATTATATACCTGGAAGATATTGAGGTTGAGTATGATCCTGGAGATACAGGCAGGTACTTTAAGCAGAAATATATTCAGAATGAAACAAATGACCAGGAGTTTTCCAGCTTTTTAAGAAACAGCTTTGCCACCAGTTTTTTTATTAACGACTCGCTCGAAATAGAAATACAAAATGGTCGTGTAGTCTGCCTGCTCGGAAACAGGGGGGAATTAATTCTCCGGACAGGACTGGACAGCTTTGTTTTTTCGCCTCTGTTTAAACTGTCAATAGAACCTGATCAGGCACAGATATTGCTAAACGCCGTTATTTCGGCTTATAAGATGAACTACGAAAACGTGTCGCCTGAAAACATTGAGTCATACTCCATGTTTTCGGGTGTTTGCCTGATGGCGCTGGCCAAAATAAATGAACTGCCCACCACCGGCTATGAGCTTAACCTTTCACATGATGAAATGCTGCTTTTCGGCCTGGCCCTGAATCTAGCCGGCGAAAATGCGGACAAGGAAACCCTGACGATAACGCGGTCGATCATAAAACAGATCAAAAAATACTTCCCGGAAATTGAGCACATTTCGCCTGAAAGCTTTGAAACAACGCCAAGAATGGGTAAAATCCTGGATTTTAAAAGGCCTGACAATCAAAAGTAAATCAATGTGGGGGGGATAAAGATGTCTCTACTGAATACTCCCGTTAAGATTAAAAATGTGGAGATCAAAAACAGGCTCCTGCGTTCCGCAACTGTCGAAAGCAAGGCTGATATTGACGGTTTCGTTACCGATGACCTCCTGGAGCTTTACTACCATTTAGCAGCGGGAGGGACAGGTATTCTGATAACCGGGGCTGCCGCTGTTGAACCTGCGGGGAAAGGCTTTGCGCAGCAGATATGTGTGTTTAATGACAATTTTTTACCCGGTTTAAAAAAGCTGGCTGACATAGTGCACAAATACGGCAACGGCTGCAAGTGCGCAGTGCAGATTTTTCACCAGGGCACAGCCGGGTATGGCCTTTCTTATGGCGCTTCCGACAGGAAATTCAGCCTTAAAGACGTCAAGCCGGAGGACATAAACGCAACAGTGAAAGCTTTCGGCCTGGCCGCCCGCAGGGTGAAAGACGCCGGCTTTGATGCGGTAGCAGTGCATGGTGCGCACGGTTACCTTCTTAACCAGTTCCTTTGCCCGGCCGCTAACAACCGCGTTGATGAATGGGGTGGACGTCTGGAAAACAGGATGCGTTTTACCCTGGAGGTATACTCCGCCATACGCGATCAGGTCGGTGACGATTTCCCGGTATTATGGAAAATGAACACTTCTGATTATATAGATGGCGGAAACGAGATTAAACAATATGCCAGGGTGGCTGGAACACTGGCGAAAATGGGTGTGGACCTGATTGAATTGAGTGGCGGTGTGGAAAAGCAGGTAAAATTGCGCACCAGGCTCAGTAAGGAAGCAGGAGAGGATGAAGCATATTTCTACTGGGCTATCGACGCCATGAAGGAAGCTGTTGCAGGGACAAAAACCGCACTGGCGGTTACCGGCGGTATCCGCTCGCTGCAGGCGATGGAGAGACTGCTGAAAAAGGGAGTCGAATTTATTGGTCTCAGCCGCCCTTTAATCTGCGAACCGGACCTGCCCAACCGGTTGCTGAACAGCCCCGATAAAAGGCAGTCAAAATGCACTTCATGCAATAAATGTCTTTTTCATATTACCAGGCAGCCTTTGAAATGCCTCGAGTTCGATCCTTTCCGCAGTGTGCTGGCCAGTGTTATCGGGTAAAATTTTACGCTAAAATACAATAAAACTGCAGGATTATTCTTTAGAAGGTGAACGGCTTGGAACGAAGTATAATTAAAGAAGGTAATTTCCTCATAATAGAAGAGAAAAACCCGATCAACAAGATCGTTCGGTTCCAGCTTAAAAATCACGATAAAATACTGGCATGCGCTGAAATAAGCAGCGCATGCGATATCTGGATTTTTAACAGGATGTATGTTTCAGAAGAAAACAGGGCAAAGGGGTATGGATCAGAGGTCTTGACAAAACTCACAGCTTACCTGGACCGAAAAAAAATGGATTTATACGCCTATATATATTCAACCGGCAGCCTTAGAGAAAAACAGCTTGACGCATGGTACAGAAGGCACGGTTTTGAAGACGACGCTGAAAAAGGTTATCCTCTGGCCAGGTACGCCGCAGATCGCAAACCCAATTTCCAGATTGAGGAATAATAGTAGATAGAATTTTACCTTTTCAGAATAGGAGGGTTTTCAATGAAAGCTCTTGTGCTGGCGGAAAAGCCCAGTGTGGGCAGGGAAATAGCCAGGGTTTTAAAATGCGGCATGAAAAACAAGGGGTATATAGAGGGGCCTCAATTTGTTGTGACGTGGTCACTGGGTCACCTGGTCACACTGGCTGAACCAGATGATTACGATAAAAAATACAAGGAGTGGCGCCTGGAGGATTTACCCATGCTGCCGCCCAGTATGAAATTAAAAGTTATTAGACAGACGTCCCATCAATTCCAGGTTGTCAGGAATTTAATGAAGCGGGACGATATCAAAGAGCTGATTATTGCCACGGACGCAGGACGAGAGGGTGAGTTGGTGGCCCGATGGATCATGGTCCTGGCAAACTGGAAAAAACCGTTCAGGCGCCTCTGGATCTCCTCACAAACCGACGACGCTATCAGGGAGGGGTTTGCCCAACTGAAGGCCGGCGTCTCTTATAACAACCTGTATGACGCCGCCGTATGCAGGGCGGAAGCTGACTGGCTGATTGGGCTCAATGTTACCAGGGCCTTAACTTGCAAGTTCAATGCCCAGTTAAACGCCGGCCGGGTGCAGACACCCACCCTGGCTATGATTGTAAACAGGGAAGCTGAAATTAATCATTTTGTACCGGTTGATTACTGGACAATCCGGGTTGACTTTGGGGACTACTACGGCGACTGGCGCAACAAAACCGGCAACGGCCGGATCTTTAATTACGTTCAGGCGGAAGAAACGGCCGCTAAAATTAAAGGCCACCAGGGAATGGTGAAAGAAATCCATACTGCCAGCAAAAGCGAGGGGGCGCCCCTGGCTTACGACCTGACTGAGCTGCAGAGGGACGCCAATAAACGGTATGGGTTTTCGGCCCATAAAACCCTGTCTGTCTTACAGGACTTATATGAACGGCACAAGCTGGTCACCTACCCGCGTACAGACTCCCGTTATATCACCACGGATATTGTGCCCACCCTCACGGCCAGGCTGAAAAACATCTCTGTGGCGCCGTACGCAGCGCTGGTAAAAACCCTTTTACAGAAACCTCTAAACCCGACGAAACGTTTTGTTGATAACAATAAAGTCACTGATCACCATGCCATCATCCCCACCGAACAGCCCCTTCGTTTGTCATCATTGAGAGAAGAAGAAAGAAAACTGTATGACTTGATTGTCAGACGGTTTATCGCTATCTTATATCCTCCTTACCGCTATGACCAGACAACTATAATTACTGCCATCAACGGCGAAAATTTTCATTCCCGGGGCAAAGTGGTAAAAGACAAAGGCTGGCGGGTTGTAACCTCCAATACCGCGGAAAAGGACAGGGCAGAGGAAGAAACGCTGCCGGAGCAGACCCTGAACCAGCAAAAAAAAGGCGATATCAAACAGGTTAAAAACTATAAAATTAACAAGTCAAAAACCAGGCCGCCGTCACGTTATACGGAAGCCACCCTGTTGACAGCCATGGAAAGTCCGGGCAAGTTTATTGAAGACGAGGAACTACGCGAGTCCATGAAGGGCAGCGGCCTTGGGACACCGGCCACCCGGGCCGAAATCATTGAAAAGCTGCTCAATACCAGTTATATCGAGCGCCATGGGAAAGAACTGGTCCCCACATCAAAAGGGATCCAGTTAATCGGCCTGGTTGCCCCGACCCTGAAAACACCGGAATTAACAGCGCAGTGGGAGCAGAGGCTGTCCGACATCGCCAGGGGAAAGGGAGGCAAAAAAGAATTTATGTCTGATATCCGCAATAATACCATAGAACTGGTAAAAGGTGTTATCGCCGACACAGCCGTTTATAAAGCCGATAATATAACTAAAACAAAATGCCCGGTCTGCGGTAAATACATGCTACTGATAAACGGGAAAAGAGGGAAAATGCTTTCTTGTCAGGACAGGGCCTGCGGGTACAGGCAGCCGGAGAAACAGGATGATTTCGGTTACCGGAGTACCAAAGGGAGCAGCAGGATGAATCAACAGCTAATTGCCCGTTACAGCCAGCAGGAATCTATCGGCAGTAATGTGGGGGAACTACTGAAAGCCGCGATGGCCAAAGAAAACATTGATAAAGATAAAGAATAATGAGCACTATCGATTATATTGGTGTCTCAAAGATAGTCCCTATGAAATAAAAGATAGGGGCATTTTTTTTGAAAAAAATTTTGAAAAAGCAGGTAATCCTAGTGCTATTGTCGAAAATAAAAAAATGGTGGTTTTTCTGCAATATTTTGGTAGATTAGAATGAGATGAGGAGGGATGTATTGAGATATAAATATATCATATCGGGTGTGCTCATTTTTATGATTTTGCTCGTTTTCCAGGTGTCCGACGTTAGCGCTGAAGGGCGTGTACTGAAAATGGGAATGTCAGGGGAGGACGTATCGTCACTGCAAAAGGAACTTCATTCGCTTGGTTATCTCGTATCAGGCAGCCCTGATGGTATTTTCGGTCCCTTAACGATGTCTGCGGTGATTGATTTACAGAGGAAGCACGATATTGCCTGTGACGGCATAGTAGGCCCCGCGACTTTAGCCGCAATGAATGATGAGTTGGCTGCAAAAGAGGCGGAGCTACAAACAAATAGCTCACTACCTAATGTTTTAAAAAAAGGCATGAAAGGCGATAATGTACTAAATCTGCAGAAAAAACTCAAATCGCTTGGTTATTACCTGGATAGCCTGGATGGAATTTTTGGTTCGGGCACACTTGTGGCTGTAATTGACTTTCAAGCCACAAACGGACTCACAGCTGACGGTGTTGCCGGACCTCAGACACTGCAAACGCTGCAAAATTTGCCGATTACCGCTAACCGCGGTACTTCCGCCGATCGCAAATCTCAAATGATTGCTTCATTCGCCAGGCAGTTTCTCGGCACCCCATATGTTTGGGGTGGTAATTCACCCGAAGGTTTTGATTGTTCAGGGTTTACCAGCTATATATACAACCATTTCGGCATCCAAATTCCACGTATGGCTGATGAACAGTTTTATTACGGCGCCAGGGTAAGCCAGCTGATACCAGGTGACATGGTTTTCTTTACCACCTATCTACCAGGACCTTCCCACTCCGGCATATACATAGGGGATAACTGCTTTATTCACAGCAGCTCAGCTGCGGGAGGGGTTATAATAACATCGCTATCCCAGGATTATTATAGTGAAAGATACCTGGGCGCCTGCCGTTTGACAAATTAATTAGCAAATAATTAAACCGTTAAAGAAGCCCTGGAGTCTACGCACCGGGGGCTTCTTTATTGTTCAAGGGGTTATGACTTATGGAAATTGACGATAAAATATCATTATTATATATCTATGACAGGGTTTTAGGAAACCCTAAGACCAGTACTGGTGTAAATAGGAGCTGATATCTTGGTCAAAAATTATCGCAAATGGTTTTTGGCTAGAGTCAAACGGGCCATTTATGATTTTAACATGCTGCAGGACGGCGACAGGGTGACCGTTGCGTTCTCAGGAGGCAAGGACAGCACAGCCGTACTGTACTCGCTGGACCAGCTAAGACGGATGTTGCCGGTCAAATTCGAACTGGTTGCGGCAGTGTTTATCAACACCGGCTGGGCGGTGGACATGCAGGTACTTGAAAATTTTTGCCGTTCCATAAAGGTGCCTTTTCATGTAGTGGAAACTGAAATCGCTAAAATTGTTTTTGAGGAAAGAGGGGGGGACAACCCTTGCGCTATCTGTTCACACCTACGCCGGGGCGCCCTGCACGGCAAGGTATTGGAACTGGGCTGCAATAAGGTCGCCCTGGGACATCACCTTGACGATGTTATAGAAACATTTTTTATGAGCCTGATTTATACCGGGCAACTGCGCGTGTTTTCACCGGCGACTTTTCTTGACCGTACCGGACTGACAATGATCCGGCCGCTAGTTTACCACCCCTCTAAGGAAATCATCTCTTTTGTGGAGAAGGAAGGTTTGCCTGTCGTGCCGAATTCCTGCCCGGTTAACGGCTTAACCCACAGAGAAGTGGCCAAAAAACTTATTGCCGACCTAGCCAGGCAATTTCCCAACTTTAAGGCACGTTTTCTTACCTCGCTGCAGACATTCGACCAGCGAAACTTATGGCCTGAAATCATTCATAAAGGAAAGCGGTAAGGACAGCGATAAAAACAAGAGGGGGCTATTATAACCTATCGGAATTACCAAAAGGACTAAGGGACCCGGCGCAAGATGCAAATAAATGTAAATGCAGGCGCATATGTAATTAATTAAAATACCAATTTGCTCAGTAATAAAATGAGAAGGGGAGATAACCACATGCCTAACCCAACTTCGTTTCAACTGCCGCAAGAATTTTTACTGGTAGGCGCTGCGACGAAAATAGGGCTTTTTGATGGGATAAAAAACGGCTCGTACACTTTGCATGAGTTGTCAGAGAAACTTGATACTGATTACAGGGCCTTATGGACAGTAACAGAGGCACTGGCAAACCTGGGTTATGTAGTATTCAGCGATAACAACCAGATAAATTTAAGCGAAGAAGCCGAAAATATTTTTTATAATTCGGCACACAGCAATTATACCGGTTTCTCTTTCATGCACGGGTATAATCTAATCACATCCTGGATCCAACTGCCCGACGTTATTAAAACCGGCAAGCCCGCCTCCAAAAAAGACAAGGGCAGTCATTCAAGAGATTTCATCAGGGCTATGAGCCATCATGCCCAAAGGTCAG
Organism: Desulfotomaculaceae bacterium; assembly: GCA_028704035.1. Lineage (GTDB taxonomy): Bacteria > Bacillota > Desulfotomaculia > Desulfotomaculales > Pelotomaculaceae > Syntrophopropionicum. The sequence continues at coordinate 8,922 of JAQVLS010000053.1, forward strand.
CAGCTCTAGTTGCGGATTATTGTATGCGGGGCCTGCCGGCCGGCCGAAAAATGCTCGATGTGGGCGGCGGCCCGCTCACATATGCCAATGCCTTCGCAAAAAAAGGAGCCACTGTTACAGTCCTTGATCTGCCTGAGGTTATTGACATGATGAGCCCTGTGCTTGATAAAGCCCTGCCTGTTAAAATGGTCAAGGGAGACTTCACAGTAGGATTGCCTGAGGGTCCTTATGATTTGGTCTACCTTGGCAATGTATGCCATATTTACGGAGAAAAAGAAAACAGAAGGCTCTTTACAGATGCGGCAAAAGAAACCATAAAAGGCGGGCGCATAGTAATCAGTGATATGATCCGGGGGACCGGTGCCAGGGCGGCGGTATTTGCGGTAAACATGCTGGTCAACACTGTTTCCGGTGGTACATGGACATATGAACAGTACACATGCGTGATCGGTTTACCAGAAACATTAATCAGTGCCATATAATCCCTGGGAATTACCCAGGGCGACAACAGTCGTTCTC
>JAQVLS010000054.1 GCA_028704035.1 Desulfotomaculaceae bacterium
CTCCTGATCAAGGTGTACACAGTGCGCAGCCAGTACAGGAGTATTGAATAAACCCAGCAAATCGAGGTGGCGTACCGGCGTTGTGCCATACTCCGCCTTAATTTTCTCTAATTCGTCCGCTGTTTCGGCCACGTGGATATGTATGCCCACACCGTAACCGGCTGCCATTTCGCTAACCAGCGCCAGGTAATCGGGAGGACAGGTATATGCGGCATGAGGCGCTAACATGGTTGTGATTCTTCCCTGCGCCTTCCCATGCCACTTTTCAACAAACTGCATGCTGTCTTCAACCGCCAGATCCGCGTCCGGGCCAATACCAATCATACCCCGCGACAGACAGGCTCTCATACCGCTCTCTGCAACGGCACGGGCAACCTGGTCCATTTGAAAATACATATCGGCAAAAGTTGTTGTGCCGGATTTAATCATTTCCAGGCAGCACAGCTTGGCGCCCCAGTAAAAGTCCTCTTTTTGCATCTTTTCTTCCAGCGGCCAGATTTTTTCATTCAGCCATTTCATCAGAGGCAGGTCGTCGGCGTAACCCCGCAGCAGGGTCATGGAGGAATGAGTATGCGCATTGATAAAACCTGGCATGGCTGCCATCCCGGAGGCGTCAATAATTTTATCTGCTTTAAAACCAGCAGGCGTCGAACCTCTTTTACCAACCGATATAATCCTGTCACCGGCAATGGCGATTTCTGCGTCGTTAATAACACTGTCGCGCCCTTGCATGGTCAGCACAACTACGCCCTGGATTAAAATGCTGCTCATATTTATCACCCCGTAAGTTTTATTCTTGCCACTCGTTTAAATAGGCTTTTTGTTCTTCGTTCAGGCTGTCTATAGTTATACCCTGCGACTGAAGTTTTAGTGACGCTACCCGCCGGTCGATTTCCTCCGGCACAAGGTATAGTTTTTTTGCCAGGGAGCCGGCGCTTTCCTTAATATACCTGGCTGAAAGCGCCTGGATAGCGAAGGACATGTCCATAATTTCCGCCGGATGGCCGTCTCCGGCCGCCAAGTTGACCAGACGGCCGGCGGCAAGCAGGTATACTATTCTCCCGTCCGGCAGGTCAAACTGTTCAATGTTCCGGCGGACCTGGCTGCGCCGGCGCGCCACAGCGGCAAGGTGTACTTTATTGATTTCCACGTCGAAATGTCCCGCATTGGCCAGTATCGCGCCGTCTTTCATCCTGTCAAAGTGACGCTTGTCCAAAGCGTCCCGGCAGCCTGTGACAGTGATAAAGATATCACCGGCGGCAGCAGCCTCCTCGCTGCCCATAACCTGGTAACCGTCCATCAATGCTTCTATAGCCCGGATCGGGTCAATCTCGCAAACTATGACACGCGCTCCCAGTCCCCTGGCCCGCATAGCGACGCCTTTGCCGCACCAGCCGTAGCCAAGCACTGCCACGGTCTTTCCGGCTACCACGAGGTTGGTTGTGCGCATGATCGCCGACCATACTGATTCTCCCGTGCCATAGCGATTATCAAATAGAAACTTGCAATGAGCGTTATTGACCGCCATCATTGGAAACAGCAGCTTCCCTTCTCGCACCAGATTTTCCAGGCGGCGCACACCGGTGGTCGTTTCTTCACAGCCGCCGATGATTTCCGGCGCCTGGTCTGCTCGCACAGTATGCAGCAGGTTTACCAGATCACCGCCGTCATCTATAATAATCTGCGGGCGGCAGTCAAGCACGGACAGGAGGTGTTCCCGGTACTCCGCGTCCGTGGCGTTGTACCAGGCAAATACTCTAACACCCGCCGCAGCCAGGCCGGCAGCCACATCATCCTGGGTAGACAGCGGGTTGGAACCGGTAACGGCGACCTCTGCCCCGCCGGCCCTGATCACTTCAGCCAGGTAAGCAGTCTTGGCCTCCAGGTGGATTGAAAGAGCTACCCGTATGCCTTTGAAAGGGAGTTCCCTGGCAAACTCCTCCCTGATCGAGTTCAGTACCGGCATGTGCGCCCGTACCCATTCGATTTTCAACCTGCCGCCCGGCGCCAGGCTTATATCTCTTACAATATAATCAGGCATATTTCCCCTCCCGAATATGTTAATTCAAAGTAACCTGCTAATGTTTTTGAGATTATCCATTTTCCAAAAACATTTAAAACAAATTGACAGGATTAACGGGATTAAAATCCGATAAAGTATTTTAATATATCATGTTACATTTCCACTTCGACATAAAAACATAGTAGGAGTATTAATAAGTATTTAGTTTAAATTTGCTATTTAATATTTTAAAAGGGCTTAATCCTGTAAATCTAAATAATCCTGCAAATTCTGTCAAATTGTTTTCTTGAGATTTTCGTGATATGGCGGCCGGACTACCCCGCGGTCGGTAATTATGGCGGTAACCAGGTGGTGAGGAGTCACGTCAAAAGCTGGATTCCAGACTTTAACCCCGACCGGGGCCAGCAGGCGCCCGCCATGATGGGTTACCTCGGTGTGATCCCGCTCCTCTATGGGTATTTCATCGCCTGCCTGCAGACTTAAATCAACCGTGGAAAATGGCGCCGCCACATAAAAAGGAATGTTGTGGGCCTTTGCTATTACCGCCAGTCCGTATGTCCCTATTTTATTGGCCACGTCACCGTTCGACGCTATCCGATCAGCGCCCACGATGACCAGGTCAACCATTCCTTTGGCCATCAAAAAACCGGCCATATTATCGGTGATCAGCGTTACCGGTATGTTTTCCTGTAGCAGCTCCAGAGTTGTCAGCCTGGCGCCTTGTAAAAGGGGCCTTGTTTCATCGGCGTAAACGCTGACGTTTTTACCTGCGTCACGGGCCGCCCTGATTACTCCCAGCGCGGTGCCATAGCCGGCGGTAGCCAGGGCGCCCGCATTACAATGAGTGAGGACTCTGCCGTTTTGCGGGATAAATCCCTGTCCGTATTCGCCAATCCGGCGATTGCCCGAGGCGTCTTCGCGAAAGACGGCATGTGCCTCCTCAAGAAGCAGACCTCTCAGCACTACAGGATCACCGGTATCAGCATCATGGGCCTTCTTTGTAAGCCGGGTTAACGCCCAGTTTAAATTAACCGCCGTCGGACGGGTGGCGGCAAGCTCTCGAGCCGCTGCTTCCACCAGTGCCAAAATTTCTTCTTTTGTATTGGCCCCGGCCCTGCCGGCCGCCAGGACCAGCCCGTACGCAGCAGCAGCGCCAATGGCAGGCGCGCCCCTTACAGCCAGGCATTTAATGGCCGAAGCGACAGCACGGTAATCAGAACACTTTATATACGATATTTCAACGGGCAGCTTTGTCTGGTCCAGCAGTTCCAGGCATTCTTCACCCGGCAGCCAGCGCATAGTTTCAAACATATACTTTTATGCTCCTGATTATATTAAAACAAATTGACAGGATTTACTCGATTCAACGGGTTTACAGGATTTGATAATAATAATATGTTACACAACCGCTGACAAAGTGCCGGTGCAGGTTCGATTTCAATCAACAAGACGCATCTGCGTCTAACTTGTTTAGGGCAACTGAGGACAAATAATTTCAAATAAATTTCATTTTGATGTTTAGCCCTGTTAATCCTGTCAAATTATTTATTTTAAAATATCCATTTTGCTTTATAGCACGCTGTGGCACGCGCAGGCGCGATCGCCATCAATGAGGCCAATAGCCCGCATCAAAAGTTTCCTAATACTTTCGCCATTCTGGCTCATGGTATCTACGACCTCCTGATGTGAGAGCCTGACAGGAGATATGCCGGCGGCAAAATTGGTGACCATTGCTATTGTGGCGTAGCATATTTCCGCTTCTCTGGCCAGGGGCGCTTCGGGCACGCCGGTCATGCCGACCAAGTCGCCGCCCAGCATGCGGTACATTTTTATTTCTGCCGCAGTTTCAAACCGCGGCCCTTCAGTGCACACATAGACGCCTCCATTGTGATATGTCGACCCCAGGTTTTGAGCGGCCTGCGATAGGATCTCCCTGATTTCAGGGCAGTATGGCTCGGTCATATCAGTATGAACTACACCGGCGCTGCCTCCGTCAAAAAAGGTTTGCTGCCGGAATTTTGTAAAATCCAGAAACTGGTCAACAAAAATAAGGTGGCCGGGCTGCATAAGCAGGTTCAGCGACCCAACCGCCGCTGTGGCTAAAATATTTTTGACCCCAAGCCTTTTCAGCGCGTCAATGTTGGCGCGGTAGTTTACCATGTTCGGTGGGATAGAGTGTCCTTCCCCGTGGCGGTTCATAAAAGCCATCAGTCTGCCCTGGTGTTTGCCGATTTTAAGCTCAACATCCCCGTATGGCGTTGAAATCTTCTCATCCCTGGTCTCATGCAAAATATCCGGATCATATACCCCGGTGCCTCCAATAACAGCTGTTTTAATTTCCATTCTTTGCCCCCCCCGTTATGCGGCCTTACCAAATAAAACCTAGTATTCTACTTAACTGATTTCAATCCTCTTATTATTTCAAAATAGACAGTATTAGTCCATTAGTCTTTCTTCTTCAATCCTTTTAAATTTAAGGGAAACATCGTAATGACATTGCGGGCAGGCAAACAGGTGAACACAGAATAATTCACTATAACACTTGTACCCGTCTTCATAGATATCCTGTCCCAGGTAAGCGCTGTAATTATCGTAATAGTCCTGGATTAAACCGGCGTCGACCATTAACGCGCCGCATTCCGGGCAGTTTTTTTCAACTGCAGCCAGACTGTTGCATAACATGCATACGCTCATACCAAAAACCGCCTTTTGTGGTTTACCGGAATGCATATTGCCTGCATCCGCCGTTTTTCAGGTAGGTTTAAACATAGCCGGAGCTAGTCTGTTTAATAGGCTTTCCACTTTTTCTTAGATTAATGTTTCAGTTTATGGAAAACATCCTGCCGACAGCAACGCGGGCGGGTTCAACGACACATTGGGGTTGGTTTTGACAGGGGTATTACCGGTGGTGTTAGGGGCGGAAGGGGCCATTGCGGAGGGATTAGACTACAAAAGGATGGTAAGACCCATGATCAGAGCCGAAGAAACCATTCATTATTCCGTAAAGAGGGCCTCTACAAATTCAATCGGCGAAAAAGGCCTGAGGTCTTCTATCTCCTCCCCTATGCCGATTAATTTCACTGGTATATCCAGGGTCTGCTTAATTGCAATAACAATGCCCCCTTTGGCGCTTCCGTCCAGCTTGGTTAAAGCTATGCCGGTAACACCTACTGCTTCCCCAAAAAGCTTGGCCTGGTTAACGGCGTTCTGCCCTGTGGTTGCGTCCAGGACCAGCAGCACCTCGTGCGGTGCGCCTGCTATTTCCCGGTTTAAAACACGGTTAATTTTTTTCAACTCTTCCATGAGGTTGGTTTTGGTATGGAGCCTTCCCGCAGTATCTATAATCAGGATATCCGCGTGGCGGGCTTTTGCCGCCTGCAGGGAGTCAAACGCTACTGCGGCTGGATCCGCCCCCTCCCGGTGTTTGATTAAATCCACCCCGACACGTTCAGACCATACTTCCAGCTGGTCAATAGCAGCGGCGCGAAAAGTGTCGGCCGCGCCGATAAGGACTTTCTTGCCATCTGCTTTGTACTGGTACGCCAGCTTGCCGATAGTAGTAGTTTTGCCGACACCATTAACACCGACAACTATTATTATCGTGGGCGCTTCACTGCTGGTATCCAGGAGAACTGTTTCATTGCCGAGCATATCCATGATATGCTCCTTGAGGATCTCCTTCAGTCCCCCGGCGTCGTCCAGACGCCTCTCTTTAACAGTACGCCGCGCCCTTGCCACCAGCTCCATAGCGGTATTAACGCCCACATCCGCCTGTACCAGTATTTCCTCCAGTTCCTCGTACAGGTCTTCATCAATAGCTCTGCCGCGATGGAGCAGGACATCAATTTTTTCTATAAAGCCCTGACGCGTCTTGGTCAGGCTTTCTTTTAAACGCCCGAAAAAGCCCGGCTTGTCCGGGGCAGGCTGCGGCATAAGCGCTGCCGCATCTGCTGCCTGCTGTGCCGCGCTGTTTTTGCCACCTTTAATGCGGCTGAATAAACCCATCTTCTATTTAGACCCCCCAATTCAACAGAGTGAATTTTGCCGCCTGCTGTTCTGCATCTTTTTTGGAACGTCCGGTTCCGGTACCGGCCAGCTCACCTTTATACAACACTCCGGCGGTAAAAGTTTTCTCATGGTCCGGTCCTTCTTCTCTGAGAATTTCATATTGGACCTGTTCACCGCCGTGCTGCTGGACAATCTCCTGTAGTTCCGTCTTGTAATCCCTGTCCAGGCGCCCCTCCAGGACATCTTTTATTACAGGAGCCAGAAACTGCAGGGCCAGATTGCCGGCGACTACGAGTCCCTGGTCAAGATAGACGGCGCCCAGCAGCGCTTCAAAGACGTCAGCCAGAATGGAAGGGCGCTCCCTACCCCCGGAACGCTCTTCGCCTTTCCCCATACGCATGCAGTAGCCCAGTCCAAGTTCTTTGGCCACCCTTGCCAGGGAAGGTTCGCATACCAGAGCCGCGCGCATTTTGGTCAGATCTCCCTCGTCACGGTTGGGGTAGCTGCGAAACAGAAAATCACTGACTGCCAGGTCCAGCACCACGTCACCTAGAAATTCCAGCCTTTGATTGTTATCAAACCCATTTTGTCTGCTTTCATAAGTAAACGAACTATGTGTCAGCGCCTGATAAAGCAGATCCGGATCATGCCAGTCTACCGCCAGCCTTTTTGCAAGGCCTTCCAGACAAGATTTCCTTTTAAACACCCGATCATCACCCGGTTCAAGATTTATAAAATGCCGGGAATTATTCATGACGCCACATCACTGAGCCTGATATTTTTTAAATACTAGTGTGGCGTTATGCCCGCCAAAACCAAACGAATTAGTAAGCGCCACGTCTACTTTGGCCTTCCTGGCGGTGTTAGGGACATAATCCAGATCACAGTCAGGGTCCGGCTGCTCATAATTAATAGTAGGGGGAATAACCCCTTCGCGTAAGGCCAAAATACAGACCATCGCCTCCAGCCCGCCGGAGGCCCCCAGCAGGTGGCCGGTCATCGATTTGGTTGAACTGATGGCGACCCTGGCGGCATGCCTGCCGAAAACATTTTTTATGGCCAGGGTTTCCGCTTTATCCCCCAGCGGCGTCGCGGTAGCATGAGCGTTAATGTAATCTACTGCGGACGGGTCAATAGCGGCGTCTCCCATGGCTTCCTTCATTGAGTTGGCCGCGCCGTAACCTTCCGGATCCGGAGCTGTCATATGATAGGCGTCACAAGTACTGCCATAACCGATTATTTCGGCGTATATCCTGGCGCCCCTTTTCTGGGCGTGTTCCAGGGTTTCTAGAATTAGTATGGCTGCCCCTTCACCGATCACAAAACCGTCCCGCTCCCGGTCAAAAGGCCTGCTGGCCTTTTCCGGCTCCGCGTTCCTGGTCGACATAGCCTTCATTTGAATGAAACCGGCCATAGCCAGCGGCGTTATAGCAGCCTCGGCGCCCCCGGTAATCATTACATCCGCACGGCCATACTGCAGCATCTTAAACGCTTCCCCGATAGCGTTACTGCTTGAGGCACATGCGGAAACACTAGTAGTGTTCGGCCCTCTCAGACAGTACCTGATCGCTACCTGCCCCGCGCCCATGTTGGCAATCATCATCGGCACAAATACCGGACTGATCCGTCCGGGACCTTTTTCAGCGAGCACCCTGGCTTGTTCTTCCAGTGTTTGAATGCCCCCGACCCCTGAGCCCAGGATAACTCCAATCCGGTCCCTGTTTTCATCAGCAAAATTTAACGAGGCGTCTTCCACAGCCATTCCCGTGGCAGCCACTGCAAACTGGGTAAACCGGTCCATACGCCTTGCTTCTTTTCTGTCAATATAAAGGGTTGGTTTGAAATCCTTTACCTCACCCGCTATTTTAGTGCTAAAATCAGCCGGATCAAACCTGGTTACTGGTCCAATTCCGGAAACACCGGCGGTCAGATTACTCCAAAACGCTTCCAGACCTATACCTACCGGAGATATAATGCCCTGGCCGGTGATAACAACTCGTTTGAGCAAAAAATTACCCCCCTCTTAAAAAAAGTCCCAGGGTTTGCCTCCGGGACTTATATGTAACAAGAGTTGTTCTATTTATGCTCCTGGATATATTTAACCGCTTCACCAACCGTACGAATTTTTTCAGCGTCTTCGTCTGAAATCTCCAGTTCAAATTCTTCTTCCAGGGCCATAACAAGCTCAACAATATCCAGGGAGTCAGCGCCCAGATCATCTACAAAAGAAGACTCAACCTTTACATCTTCTTCCTCAACGCCCAATTGTTCAATTATAATTGCTTTAACCTGATCTATTATCGCCATAACTTTTAATTCACCTCCCTTCCAGTTGGTAAATCACTGCTTAGGCACATGACATACCGCCGTCGACCGCAATAGTTTGGCCGCTGATATAACGTGCCGCATCCGAGGCCAGAAAAGCCACTAATTCAGCTACCTCATCGGGCTCTCCGAACTTTTTCAGGGGAATCTGGGAAAGCATCTTTTCTTTAAGCTCTTCAGGCAGTCCCAAAGTCATTTCAGTAGTGATAAAACCAGGCGCCACGGCGTTAACGGTGATACTGCGGGGGCCCAGTTCTTTGGCTAGAGCCCTGGTTAATCCTATTAAACCGGCTTTCGCAGCGCAATAATTGGCCTGGCTGGTATTACCGGTCAAGGCTACCACGGAGCTGATGTTTATAATCCGACCGGAGTGGTTCTTGACCATCACCCTGGCCGCAGCCTTTGTACAGTTAAAAGCCCCTTTCAAGTTTACGCCCAGGACCTGGTCCCAGTCTTCGTCTTTCATTCTTAGAATAAAATTATCCCTGGTGACGCCGGCGTTATTCACAAGGATATCCACACCGCCGAATTCATCAACAGCAGCCTTCACCAGAGCGGCAGCCTCGGCTGGCTTAGCGATGTCGGCCTTAAAAACAAGGGCCCTGCCGCCGTTATCTCTGACCTGCTGTGCCGTCTCTTCCGCCGCGCCGGCATTGGAGGCGTAATTAACTACTACAGCCGCCCCCTTTTTAGCCAGGGTCAGTGTGATAGCACGACCGATACCCCTGGACGCTCCAGTAATAATTGCAATTCTTCCATCCAGGATCATTTTAGCTAACCTCCCTGGTTAAAGCAAGGGTTTTTTCCAAAGATGATCTATCCTCAATATTTAATATAGTCGCATCTCTGCGGATTTTTTTAATTAGCCCGCTGAGTACCTTTCCCGGGCCCACTTCTATAAATGTGTCCACTCCAAGAGAGATCATTTTTAAGACACACTCTTCCCAGCGGACAGGGCTGTAAACTTGCTTAATTAGAGAATCATGTACCTCTGAGCCCGGCCTCTTCCAGGATCTCCCGCTTGACCGCGGCGGCAAGCGCTCCCGCTGCTGCGAAAC
>JAQVLS010000055.1 GCA_028704035.1 Desulfotomaculaceae bacterium
CTTTTTCTTTACCACATCATGAAGGTCATAATTGGATGCATCCAGGTAGTGACTTATAAAGATAAGATGATCTGACATTTGCCTCAACCAAAAATAGCTTTCATGTATGATTGCATCTGCTGGTGAAACTTGCTTACCAGACTGAATTATGCCAAAGACCAATATAGATTCTTCCGCTTCCCGTATCATGTGATCAATAAGTGCTGTTGGGGTCGAGATGATTAACCCGCAGCGCAGGGCCCTGGCCAGAGCATAGGACAGAAAACTATGCCATTTTCGTGTAGCCTGTTGCAATTCCTCAATTAAAGCCCAGTAGTCTACATTTTGTGCCTCCGCTTTTTTTGCTAAATGCCCTAAAAGTTGAATCATATTTTGATTTTCATGTGCTAATTGCATTTCATGATGACTAATTTCCCTATCAAATAAAAGGGCATGCTCATAATGGGTTCGGGTCCAAAATACTAGTATTTCCTCGGTATCTTTTTTGTGATTATTTGTGTATGACATATTACTACTCCTTTTATAAGTATTCAAAGTAACCATAGAGCATTATATGCGGGTGATCCAATATATGGAACATATCCACATTTCTCTGTCCTGCTCTTGTGGATGGAACACATGTTCCCATCCACGCTATAGCTGACCGGTAAATTTTGCCGGTCAGTTTGTTTTTACGACGGGCGCCTTCTTACCGGTCGGAGCCCGCCAGTCCAATATAAAAGAATGGGAGGAATGAAATATCGTTGTGGCGCGCCAGAGCGGGATGGAATTTGAGGAGATAAATGAAATTATCAACGGCAAGTGTGCCGACAATAGGAAGGGGGGACAGTCCCTTTTTGAAGGAGAAGATTCTATTGAAGAATATTTGAACCTCGGGGCTGAGATATAGGTCGATGATTCATCCAAAATATAATATGCAAATGAAGTATTTGAGGCAATAATGGGATTGGGTATTTGTGCAACGAAAACTGTGGTACGACGGTCTAGTCCTCTGTTATCTTCAATAGGCTCCAGGGCAATTATTTTATCGGCTCTAACGAACTTGCCGTAGCCCGGAGGAACTATTAAGTTTTCTCTGAATCCCTTGTGTTCTCTAGTAAATGTAGGTAATATAAGAATACACTGGCAACGCTAGTTTAAGGAGGCATCGAATAATGTAGGGATTATTCGGAACAAAAGAAGGAACCCCTGACAATTACTAGATACAAGTGAAAAATAACCAAACATAAGCAAACTAATCAATTAATTAAAAAGGGAGGTTTCCTATTAATGGAACCTATTGCGGACGCAAAACGAAAAATTTCATTACAAGTATTAGCGATATCGTGGGTGTTGGCCAGTTTGATTATTTTCTTTCCCCTGCTCGCCACAGCTGATGAAGCAGCAAAAAGCCAAGAGACGGTTATGGTTTTTATCCTGGACGACAATACATACACCGCTGACGGCGAGCTGATAGCGATGGACGTCAGCCCGACCATTATTGAAGACCGCACCATGCTGCCGATCAGATATGCCGCCACTCCATTGGGCGCCGACGTGGGCTGGGACGACGCCACCCGGAAAGTGACGGTGATATTAGGCGAAACGAAAATGGAACTGTGGATTGGCCAGAGCAATGCGTTGGTCAATGGAGAAAATGTCCCCATAGACGCGGACAATATCAACGTCAAACCCCTGATCATCAACGATCGGACCATGCTGCCCCTCCGCTTTGTGACCGAAACCCTGGGTTGCGACGTCCAATGGGACCCGGTCACCAGAATAGCAACCATAACCAAAACCATTCCAGCGGGAGGGACAATTAAGCCCGGCATACCGGGAATGGAAATTAACCCCCCGGTTACGTCAGTAGATATCAGTAAACTCAAGGGCACCTGGGGCCTCGAGCAGGTTGGCAAAGCTTACAGCGTAACCATGAGTGAAGCGGATATTCCTGTAGTCATTCGAGTGGGCCGGGGGTATGACGTCTTCGGCAAATACGCGTCGGTGGATTCGTTAAAGGAACCGGTTTTGGATACTGCAAAGCTGATCCAGGACCAAAAAGTGGAACGGATCCGTTTTGATCAGGGCGGAAACAGCCAAATCACTAGCGAATCCATCAGGTCCTACAGCAACAGTATGTCCACAAAAATAAGCGCATCAGGCAGCTATTATGGCTTCAGCGGTTCGGTCAAGGCTAATTTTGATACTACCCGCACCCAGCAGTTGAACAACTATTTTTCCACCTTCAGCTATATCGTCAAAAAGTACGGCGTATATGTCAAAGGAGCGACCAACTTAAAGGACTACCTCACTGCTGACGCCAGTCAGATGCTGAATGATAAGAACGTTTCCGCCAATACGGTTTTTAATACCTTCGGCCATTGCGTACTGGTCGATACCATTACCGGCGGCAGGGTTGATTACAGTATTACCGCCAGTTCCAGGGCGTCAACCAGTTTCGAAAACTTTAAAATCGCTACAAAAGCAGATTATAAATCCGTTGTATTCAGCGCCGGAGGCAGCGCCGAATATCAAAATGTCAAAAACAGGTCCGAGTATGACAGCAGCAAGGAGCAGAACCTCCACAGCTACGGCGGCGGTTTCGCCCTGAATATCAATCAATTCACAACCGACCCCCAGGCCCTGGTTAAATGGGAAAGCACCCTGGAGGAGAATGGGACGCTGGTGGACTTCGGAGGTACCACAACCAGGGCGCTGGTGCCGATTTGGGAACTCTGCAGCGATCCGGCCAGGGCTGCCGGTTTAAAAGCCGAATTCGAGAAACTGAATTTGGCCCAGGGAAACCAGTGGCCGATGCAAAAATATGTCACGGATATGGTATTTGTCGCCGATGAAAGTGAATGGAACGCAAGAAGCAAGTGCCCTGCCGGGTATCAGCTGATCAATGCCGACTTGAACGCAGGCGCAGGCGGGTATTTCATCTATTTGTGCTATAAACTGGGTGATAATGTCAATGAGGCGTATACTGATTTCTTTATGGAATATACGGGCGCTGCTAAGAACCCGGAGACAAAATCCATGAATCATAATTCAAACTACGCTAATTATACGCGCATTGGCGCCGATTTAAATAAGGGTGCGGGCGGAGATTATATCTACCTGTGGACGACCAAAGCGAAAACTCTGCCGCCGATAACGAATATGGCAGTTGCTTTCGATAATCCTAACAGCGTCAATCCCGAATGGCCTAGTGTGTGCTGGCAGAATACCCAAAGCCCGGCGGATGTTAATAAAAGCGTCAAGGGGAAATATATATACATTAAATACACCAGATAATCCTTCTTATAACTGATCTGCCTGCGTAGTTCATGGTAAAGGAGAAAAACAAGGGTATACTCTCAAGAAAGCCGTCACACCAGGTTGTCCAGGTATGACGGCTTTCTTTTTGTTTGGGGAATTATGCTATTCGAAAATTGTGGATAGTGACCTGCAGGCTTACGTTAGCGGCGATATTGAGCTGCTCTTATTCAAAGAGCGAATGACCCCGGGGATAAGCGAGGGAACTGTTTGAGGCGCGTAGCGCCGAGTTTGACCAAGCCCGGGATTTCCTGCATTTTCATTTTTTTGTTGAATGCAGTACCTTCTAGGGCGGAATTTATTCTTTGCTTATGTTGGCTTGTGTTTATTGTAGATATCAGTTGTTGGCCAAATATAGACTGGAATGGCATTATGTATTATACTTTTAAGCAAGATAAAGCCCCTGTATTCAGCTCTGGGGGACCTGGGGTTTGAGCATGTAACGGAAAAAGTTTCAGATCGTGAATACCGGGTCTGTTTTTACAGGACCGAAATGAAAACGATTACCTATGAAAGCGGTGCGGATATGCCCTTTAAACCGACCGCAATAGTGAATTACAAATTAAAAAGCAAATCAAGTGTTGCGAAAAACGCGACGAACAATAAATATACGACAAGGGAGTGTGGCTAAGGTGAAAAAGCAGGTCAAAAACAATGTGTACTGGGTCGGCAAAGTTGACTGGGAGCTGAGAAAGTTTCACGGCGATGAATATTCCACCTTTAAAGGCTCGACATACAATTCTTATTTGATTCAAGAGGAAAAAACCGTCCTGATTGACACGGTCTGGTCTCCTTTTGCGGCAGAGTTCGTGGAAAACCTAGCCGGGGAAATTGATTTGCAAAAAATTGATTTTATCATCGCCAATCATGGAGAAGTTGACCACAGCGGCGCCCTGCCGGAATTAATGAAGCGTATCCCGGATAAACCAATCTATTGCACGGCCAATGCGGTTAAATCCTTAAAGGGCCAGTACCATCAGGATTGGAATTTTAAAGTTGTCAAGACCGGGGACAAGATTGATATCGGCAATGGAAAAGAACTTGTATTTGTTGAAATGCCGATGCTGCACTGGCCGGACAGCATGGCCACTTACCTCACGCAGGATAATATCCTTTTCAGCAACGACGCCTTCGGGCAGCATTTGGCCACCGAAAAACTGTTTAACGACCAGGTCGACCAGTGCGAGCTTTACGAAGAATCCATCAAATACTTTGCCAATATTTTGACGCCGTTTAATCCCATGCTGCGGAGGAAGCTGGATGAGGTTGCTGCGTTGAACCTGTCCATTGATATGATTGCCACGAGCCACGGTGTCATCTGGCGGGACAACCCCGGACAAATAATCGAAAAATATGTTCAGTGGGCCAATGATTATCAAGAAAACCAGATTACCATCATCTACGACACCATGTGGAACGGCACAAAAACGTTGGCTGAAAAGATCGCCGAAGGAATCGCCCTGGCCGACGCGGATGTGGTTGTAAAAATCTATAATCTTGCTAAGAGTGATGATAACGACGTGATCACGGAGGTTTTCAAGTCTAAGGCGGTGGTCATCGGCTCGCCGACTATTTCAAAGAGCATCCTGCATTCGGTGGCCGGTTTTATTCACCTGATGAAAGAACTCCGGTTCAAAGGTAAAAAAGCCGCCGCATTTGGTTGCTACGGCTGGAGCGGGGAGTCAGTAAAAGTAATTAATGAATTAATGGCAGACGCGGGTTTTGATGTTGTCAGCGACGGCTATAGAAACATGTGGAATCCCGATACCGACGCGCAAAAGGCGACGGTAGACTTCGGCAAGTCACTGGCTAAAATATAAGACATAATATCCAAAACCCCGCACAGCGCTGCGGGAAACACGGGATAATCACCGGCGCCCGGCAAAAAAAGCCCTTTAATAAAGGGCTTTTTCGATCTTCATAGCTGCGGCGGGATAAGTCTATTTGTTTTTCCTGCCGCGCTTTTGTTGGTATGCTTTAAAGCTCATCTGCTTTTGTGATGCCTGGCTGAACAGGGATTCTTCCATAGTATTCGATGTTTTTGCTTTATACTTTTATCATAAAACAGCAGGCGGACGGCATGGCCACGGACAAGTTTATCGACAGGCGCCTGCGGCAAGACGAATTTTGTGCGGTTTTTAAGGACAATGATATTTTAAAATGGCAACCGTAACGTTGCCGCTGTAAAACATACCAGGTCAGTGTTGTTTGCAGAAGGGGATGGGGACATACCAGTATATTGTTTGGCGATTAGGAAAAGATAACTGTTTGATGGTCCTAAATTAATCTTACAAGAAGGTATGAGATGATAAAATTAGGCAAAATGCAAAAGATGGAAGTAGCAAAAAAAACTCGGCATGGATTTTATCTGCATGCAAAAATTGACCAAGAGCAAAATGATGTTTTACTGCCCGGGAATCAAGCGCCACCGGAAATCAAGACAGGTGAAGAAATAGAGGTTTTTGTATATCGGGATGATCAGGAAAACCTGAAAGCAACGGCAAAAAGACCGAAACTGTTGCTGGGTGAGCTGTCCGTTTTAAAAGTGGTTGACACGACGAATTTTGGCGCCTTTTTAGATTGGGGTTTGGAGAAGGATTTGCTTTTGCCGCTGAAGGAGCAATTCGGTAAGGTTGTTAAAGGCAGGTCATATTTGGTGGGGCTGTTTGTTAACAGCAAGGGCAGGTTATGTGCAACGATGAAAATATATGACTTGCTCAGCGCCGCGTCCCCGTATAAAGAAAATGACAGGGTTCAGGGGACCATCTACAATATTAATGAGGATTTGGGCGCTTTTGTAGCTGTGGACGACAAATATCATGGATTGATTCTGAACAAGGAGTTGTATGGTAATTACGCAATAGGCGACAGGGTTGAGGTAAGGATCAAAAAGGTAAGGCCGGACGGCAAACTAGAATTAAGCGTAAGGCAAGAGGCCTATAATGAAATTGAGAGTGATGCGCAAAAAATCCTGGAAAGGTTGAAAATGAGCGATAGTATCCTGCCGCTTAATGACAGCAGTTCTCCTGAACAGATTAAAGCCGGGCTGAATATGAGTAAGCGCGCCTTTAAAAGAGCCGTCGGCAGACTATTGCGGGAAGGCGCCGTTAAAATCACCGATCACGGCATTAAGCTGACGTGGGAAGATTAAAGGCGCTAAGAAGGACAGTATTAAAACTTGTCATCCAGTGGTACCATATATGGCGCCATTACCCTGAATATGATTGTGTGCAGCCGGGTGCATAAGCCAGCATCTAAAAAGACAGAATAATTTTAAGATAAAATAATTTAAGGAGTTGGCTATATGTACTGGAAATATTCCGTTGGCTTTTTGATTGCTTCCCTTGTCCAAGCGGGAATAATCATGGGGTCAGAGTTTCTTGGCATTTCTAACCTTGGCGCTAAACTAGTTTTTGGACAGCTCATTATCCATGTCTTAGTCGGACAAGCCGCTGGATTTTTATTAATGGTCATACTGCAAAACATGCAGGGAGTGGCTAAGGCCGGTTTTTGGTTGATTGGTATTATCTATGGGGCTGTTATCTGGGCAATTTTAATCCCAATAAATGCTGCCCAGGGTACTATCAACGCCCCCTGGATAGTTGGTGTATCTACAATAATAGCCAGTATGGTTGCTTTTATGACCTACGGGATAATTTCATCTTATACAATCAAAATTTTTGAAAAAGAAAGTATCAGGGTTTGAAAAATCAAGTAGTATTATTCTTAAAAGCCTGTAAGGATATGCCCACGGTCTTGGTAAAACCGTGGGCATAAAAATATATCGACTATCTACCGCCGCCTTTTAATTATGGACCGGGTATCCCAGAAGGTAGCAAAACGCGGTAATAAAGAACGGGGTATCTCGGACAATGCAGCTTCGCTATAAAGGAGTTTAAGTTTTTTTGCTGGGAGTTGACCAACTCCTAACAGCTTTTTCAACCAGAGCTTCCTGCTGCCAGGAACAGGCCCAGGCCTAAAATACCGAGAACCCAGGGCCAGGGAGAAGGGAATCCTGCAAAAATCCCTGCCGCAATAAAAGCAAGGCCGGAAAACCGCAAAGGTATACGCCATCTGTTTGTCAAAGGTAACTCCTCCTTTTACGGTATAGCTAAAGGTTTATTATGTTCTAGGCAGGGCTTTAAAACCCCTTCAAAGGTCAGGGGGGGAAATATCCCCATCATTGGTGTCACATATCTGTCAATTGCCGGTTCTCAGTACAGGCATATCGGAGTTGTGCAAAACGCCTTTGGACAGCGCGAAGCAGCCAAGCGCAGCCAGTAACTCCCATAAGGCCAGCGCCCCAAGTCCGATCAGCGTGCCGGTTCCCTCAATCATACCGGCAAGGACTGTGGCGGCAATCAGACCGGGCAGCATAATGACGATCACCGCAATGGTGTAAATGAAAACCAGGAGTCCGGCGCTGATATCCGCGCCCGTCCAGCGCAGCGAAAGATAGTTGACGCCCAGCAATAAAAAAGAAAACAGGGTGTAAACCAGGGTGGCCGCGGCAACCAGCTCAAAAGGCTCTCCCATGATCAGGCCTGCGATGCCGAAAATAGCCAGGCTTTCCACCAGTACCTTAAACACCATTTCCAGGTTACTCCAAACGATTTTCTGAAAAGAGCTTGCGGGAATCAGGTAGAGATAATGCATATACAGCTCTTTCAGGCCGCGCCCTGTCCCAATCAAAAAAATCTGTATCCACATCAGGATTTGCAGCAGAATAAGGGTTCCGCCGTCCCCGCCGCGCTGGAACAAAGAAAACAGAGCCGCGCCTGAGACCATGATTATAGACGACGCTCCCCAGAGACCGAGCCGGTTGGCGCGAAAGGATTCCCGCAGGTGCTTATAAAAAATGGCGCTGGGGCCCAGACCGCCGATGCCGGTTTTGGTAACCTTCACTTTTTTCGTCGATGAGGCTTCCGGGTTGATCTGCCCTTCGGCTAGGTCGCGTTTTTTCTGGAACGCGGTTTCCGTAGCAACCAGCACGTCTTCATAATAATCGGGATTGCTCAAGGCAATATAGAGGACCAGCAGCGCTCCGGAGAGCACAAGCAGGCCGAAAAACAAGAATCCGCTGCCCGTATCGCCGGAAATCAGGGAAACGGCGCCTGCCGACGCCCAACCGGCCACCGGCGTCCAGGCGGCGAGCGGCGAACGCAGGGTGTTTTCCAGCGCCGGCAGAAGATCACCCGTTCCTGCAAGCTGGACGCCGGTGTAAACAAAAAGCGGCAGAAAGGCCGCCACGGCCAGTATGCGGACCGCCAGTTTCCGCCTCGGTTTTCCGTTGGTCAGGCTGTAGATCAGCAGCGACAGGATTTGCAGCACGCCGACGGCCAGCATAAAGCCGAGCAGTATCAGGAGCACCGCATCAAACCCTACCCCAAAGCCGGCGCTGAGGGAATTGCCTTGAAACAGGATAAAAAAGCCCGCCAGGAAAGCCGTTTTCGCCATGCGCACGATGCCGTACATCAGGATCAAGCGGGAACTGACCGGTGAAACAAACATTAAATTGACGTCGTTCATGTCGAAAATAACGTCTCCGTTGGCCAGGCTTTTTTGGATGGCGAGCACGACAAAAAGCAGGATGAAAAGGAACAGGACGCCCTTGAGCCAGACGAGATCAAGGGAACCGGCCGCGCTTTGGCGTGTAAACAGGGAAAGCAGAAAAATCCCGCCAATCCCGGCAATCACCAGCACCCATAACGCCAGTTTCGCCGGTTTCCGCCGGAGCTCCAGCAGGGTATTTTTGGCGCTTTTGACCAGCAGAAAAACAAGACTGTTCA
>JAQVLS010000056.1 GCA_028704035.1 Desulfotomaculaceae bacterium
AGGCAGTTGTTCCGGTTCTTTTACCAGATAATTATGCTTGGTAATTGGTATAGTGATACCCGTGATGTCAACTTCCTGAAACGCGTCTGTCCCCACCATGCTGGTGGCCACCTGGCCGGTAATGACCACCATGGGCACCGAGTCCATATAAGCATTGGCGATGCCGGTAACCAGGTTGGTTGCGCCGGGGCCGGACGTGGCCAGGCATACACCGACCTTGCCGGTAACCCGGGCGTAACCGTCCGCCATATGGGCGGCGCCTTGTTCATGGCGGACAAGGACATGCTTGATCATAGTTTTATTCAAAGCATCGTACACAGGCAGTATCGCTCCGCCCGGATAGCCAAATACAATTTCCACATTTTCCTGCTCCAAGCACCGGACAAGGGCTTCCGCAACAGTTATTTCCAAAACAAACTCCCCCCTCCGCAGGCAACCGGGGACATACCTCAACCACAAAGGAATACCCGTTAGAGAGGTGTGTCCCCATTCCTCTGTCATAGTACCAACCTAAACAATGACATTCTTAACACAACCCAGCTAAAGCCGCACCTACAACCGCAGTTGTCCTCGTACCGCTGCCATTTATTTCTTCAGCCAGGGCATCATTTTACGCAGTTCGGCTCCAACCTTTTCAACCAGGTGTTCGCTTTCTTTCTTTTTCATGGCGTTATACGCCGGGCGGCCGGCCCTATTTTCCAGGATCCATCTTTTGGCAAACTCACCGTTCTGGATCTCTTGGAGGACCTTTTTCATTTCTTTACGGGTTTCTTCAGTGATAATGCGCGGGCCGGTTATGTAGTCACCGTATTCAGCCGTGTTGCTGATGGAGTAACGCATCATGTTAAATCCGCCCTCATTGATCAAATCAATAATTAGTTTCATTTCATGCAGACACTCAAAGTAAGCTATCTCAGGGGCATAACCCGCTTCTACTAGCGTGTCAAAGCCGGCTTTCATCAGCTCGGTGACGCCGCCGCAGAGCACTGCCTGCTCACCAAACAGGTCGGTCTCAGTCTCTTCCTTGAAGGTGGTCTCGAAAACGCCGGCCCTGGTCCCGCCAATACCTTTGGCATAAGCCAGACCGATATCCTTGGTCTTGCCGGTATAATCCTGGTATAACGCGAGCAGGCAGGGTACGCCTTTGCCTTCCTGGTACATCCTGCGTACAATATGCCCTGGTCCCTTGGGAGCCACCATAAAGACGTCGACATTGGACGGAGGCACTATTTGGCCGAAATGGATGTTAAAGCCGTGTGAAAACATGAGCGAGTTTCCCTCTTCCAGATACGGCTCAATCTGCTCCTGGTAGATTTCCGCCTGGAGTTCATCAGGAACCAGGATCTGGATGATATCTCCGGCTTTTGCCGCTTCGGGCACAGTCGCTACCTTGAGCCCGTCAGCCTCTACCTTTTGCCAACTGGAACTGTTCGAGCGAAGTCCAACGATAACATTGAGACCGCTATCCCGGAGGTTTTGCGCATGAGCGTGACCCTGGCTGCCGTACCCAATAATCGCGATGGTTTTACCTTTTAATAAGTTTAAATCCGCGTCTTGATCGTAGTAAATCTTTGGCATTAATTTTCGTCCTCCTCTTTATTTATGTGATTTTTAGAGCCAGCCTTTTTACCCCGCAGCATGGCAATTTTTCCTGTGCGGACCAGTTCTTTTATACCAAATGGACGAAGTGAGTCTTCAAAAGCAGTTATTTTACCATCGTTGCCAGTTACTTCAATAGTAAGGGTTTTCGGGCTGACATCCACAATCCGGGCGCGGAAAATATCTACCAACTGCATTATCTCCGCCCTCTTGGCGGCATCGGCGCTAACCTTGATTAGGACCAGCTCCCGGTCAACATAAGCATCCCTGGTGATGTCGCTGATTTTTATAACATCCACCAATTTGTGAAGCTGCTTGTTCAGCTGTTCTAAATATCTTTCGTCTCCCTCGACAACGATGGTCATCCTTGATACAGAAGAATTATCCGTCATGCCTACAGCAAGGCTGTCGATATTAAAGCCGCGCCTGCTAAAAAGGCCCGCGACCCGGGCGAGTACTCCAGGATTATTTTCTACCAATACAGACAGGGTATGCTTCATTTTTTTACCCCCTAAATTATCCCAACATTTTATCCAGCGACCCATCTGGAGGAACTATGGGCAAAACGTTATCTTCTCTATCAATAACAATATCCAGCATTACTGGTTTTTTGAGCTGGATAGCCCGCTGCAGCGCCGGTGCAACCTCTTCTTTCCTGGTCACCCTGATCCCTACAGCCCCGTATGCGTCAGCCAGCTTGACAAAATCGGGGTTGAACAGTTCGCTTTGAGAATAGCGCCGGTTGTAGAACATCTCCTGCCATTGCCTAACCAAACCCAAATAGCCATTATTTAATATTGCCACATTAATGGGCAGATCATAATTAACCGCGGTGCATAGCTCTTGTATATTCATTTGAATGCTGCCGTCACCGGCAATATCAAAGACTATTTCGTCCGGGCAGGCCACCTGAACACCGATGGCCGCCGGCAAACCGAACCCCATTGTGCCGAGTCCGCCGGATGTGATAAAAGAACGCGGCTTGGTAAAACTGTAATACTGTGCCGCCCACATCTGGTGCTGGCCCACCTCGGTAGTAATCCTGGCATTGCCTCCTGTGAGGTTATATATTTCCTGGATGACATACTGTGGTTTTATATTGCCGCCTTTACAATATTTCAAGGGGTATTCTCTTTTCCAGGCATTTATCTTTTCCCGCCAGGCCTCTTCCAGGTTGGGCCGGAGCACTGCCAGCAGCTGTTCCAATACTATTTTAACGTCGCCTTCAATAGGGATGTCGACCTTCACGTTTTTGCCGATTTCCGCCGGGTCAATATCAATATGAATTTTCTTCGCTTTTGGCGCAAATGTCTCCAGTTTACCTGTCACCCGGTTGTCAAAACGGGCCCCCACAGCAATAAGCAGGTCACATTCACTAACGGCAAAGTTAGCGTACTTGGTGCCGTGCATACCCAGCATGCCAAGAAACAAGGGATGGTTGCCGGGGAAGCCCCCCAGCCCCATGAGAGTACAGGTAACCGGCGCGGCCAGCATCTCTGCCAGCTTCAGCAGCTCGTTGTGGGCGCCGGAAATAACCACACCGCCGCCGGCATAAATAAGGGGCCGCCTGGCACACGCTATCGCCTCGGCAGCTTCCATTATCTGCCTCGGATCGGTATCCGGCGCCGGCTTATATCCGGGCAGGTTGATCTCGTACGGCGGTTTGTAATCTATCTGTGACAGAGAAATATCACTGGGCACATCGATCAGCACCGGACCGGGCCGGCCGGTAGTGGCTATATAGAATGCCTCTTTAACCGTCCTAGCTAGTTCGGAGGGATCCTTAACCAAAAAATTATGTTTTGTTATCGGCATGGTGATACCGGTGATGTCCGCTTCCTGGAAAGAATCCCTGCCCAGCGAAGATCGTGTAACCTGGCCGGTGATGGCTACAATGGGAACAGAGTCCATAAATGCATTGGTGAGACCGGTAACAAGGTTTGTGGCGCCTGGGCCTGAGGTTGCCAGGCAGACACCCGGCCTCCCGGTAGCCCGGGCATAACCGTCCGCAGCATGGGCAACACCCTGTTCATGCCGACCCAGGATATGTCGAATGCCTGAATCATACAAAGCGTCATAAATCGGCAGCGCCATGCCTCCGGGATACCCGAATATGGTGTCCACACCTTCTGCCTCAATACTTTTCAAGAGGATCTCCGCCCCTGAGAGTTTAACTCCATTCATGTCAGTCATTCCTTCCTTAAACTCCCCTTTGCAGGTAAAAAGAGCTTGTCTTTGAGCGTTTTGCTTTTCTATTAAAAGAAAATGGCCGGTACACGGCCAGCCATTCGTCCGTATTTAATGTAACAAAAGGATATTGCGTTTTTATTCGCCTCCGCTGGGGTAAATAAGAGGGCCGTCTACCTTGGTCAGCTCTTTAAAAGCGGTAATAAGCTTCCGGGTCATTTCCCCGGGCATGCCACTCCCAATAATTCGCCCGTCAACATTAATACAAGGTATGACCTCCGCAGCGGTACCGGTAAGAAATACCTCTTCGGCGGTATAAACATCGAACATGGTAAATAATTCCTCCGCAACGGCGATACCCTTTTCACGGGCTATATCCATCACTGAGTTGCGGGTAATTCCCTCCAGAATACCGGCAGAGGAAGGCGGCGTAATCAAAACGCCATTTTTCACGATAAAAATATTATCTCCGGTTGCCTCAGCCACGTAACCTTCGTTATTCAGCATGATTGCCTCGGGCATGCCGGCCAGACTGGCCTCCATCTTGGCATAAATGTTGTTCAGGTAGTTCAGCGACTTAACCCGCGGAATGCAGGCGGTGGGTATGTTGCGGCGTGTGGACACGGAAATGATAGACATGCCCTTTTGATACATTTCATCCGGGTAAAGTACGATAGTAGCGGCAATGCAGAAAAGAAAAGCTTTTGGACACTTGCGCGGATCCAGGCCCAGGTCTCCAGGACCCCTGGTCACTACCAGCCTGATATAAGCGTCACTCAAGTTATTGCGCCTCAGCGTTTCTAACACAATTTCCTGCATTTCTTCCTTGCTGACAGGTATCTCCAGGCAAAGGACCCTGGCCCCTTCATAAAGGCGATCCAGGTGTTCACCCAGCTTAAATACTCTGCCGTGGTACGCCCGGATACCTTCGAACACTCCATCGCCGTAAAGCAACCCGTGGTCAAAAACAGAAACAACTGCTCTTTCTTTTGGCACAAATTCCCCATTCAAGTAAATGATCATAAGAACAACTCCCCCTAAAAATATAACACTATCTCATTAATTTAAAGCGCTATAAATTTAAAAAACCTCACGCCTGACAGCTCTTTAAACTGTCAGGGACGAGAGGTTGAAACCTTGCGCGGTACCACCCTGCTTGCTTCCAAAAGCGGAAGCCTCTTGTACTGCTTAAAAAAGCAGGGCATTATAACGGTGCCTAAACCGGCCCGGCTTACTGCACTTTTCAGCCTGCGACTCCGGGGTGATATCGGAACCTGCCTAGAAGCACCGGTTTTCAGCTAACCCGGCTCTCTGAAGCTCTACCGGCAGACCCTGGTCCCCTTCATAGCCTTTACCAATATAACTGTTTTTCAGTATACAAAAATCCCCCAAAAGTGTCAAGTTATAATTTACTCCATTCCTTTATATTATAACCTTTCGCAAAAAAAGGCTGGTTTTTGGAAATTGTAACCACAATAATTATTTTTACATACTATGTAAAAAAGCGATTAGGAGGAATACAAAATATGGATAATAAAACTGATGCAAAAGCGGAAGCCATGACAGGCAGCCACATGACAGATATGTGTCCGATGGACCCCCGCGCTTTGTTTGACGCTATTGCCACACATGGGCGCAATAAGGCGGCGCTGTACAATGTACTAGCCCAATGCGCTCCCGCACCCTGCCTGCAGCGGATGATCGCGCAGATGGCCACTGAGGGCGCCAACCAGTCCGCAGCTCTGAACGCCATTGCGGCCGCTTACGGAATAGGGGCGGCTATGCCGATTATGCCTGCCGACCGCCGCCCATAAAACACCCGTTCATGCCGCCTAATTTTTACGCCGCAGCTGAAAAAAAGGAAGAATAGATATATAAGGAGGTTAATGTGATGTCAACATGGTGTAATAAAGTCAGACAAATATTGAACGCGGAATTAAAGCAGATCTGCCACCTGGCCCGGTTGGCCACGCCGGCCCCAAATGAAGAGGCCAGAATGATGGTCCTGCGCTTGATCAGTGAGGAATTGGACGAGGTGAAGTTTTGGAACAATATTCTCTGCTGCGCTTGCGACAAATGGATGCCGGATTCCCCTGGAGTCGGTTACCAGCCCGGCATTCCCACTCCCTGCCCCATTGGCCCTTCCTTTCCTCCTGCGAACCCCGGTATCGGCGTGGGCCCCTCAATAGGCACCAACCCCGGCGTAAATATCGGGTCTGACACCTTTGGCGGCCCGGGAATGCTGCCCGCTCCCGGCATGGGCATGAGTATGGGTCCCAGCACCCCTATTTTTTTCCCGGAACTGAGTGCCGGCGCTTACCCAGTAAAAGGCGACCTAACCAATGCCGGACCAGATTCTACCGCTGCTGCCTCGATGCCGCCTGCTGCTCCTGCTGCGGAAAAAGACAAGGAGCAGGAAGGAAAATAGCTTACATTTTAAAACCGCCTGTCAGGCGGTTTTAAAGTTGCAATTTTTAATGGCATGTACCTGGTGATAGTATTTTTCGGTCGGGTGGCTTGTTATTCTTTACTTTAGTACCATGTTGTAATATAATGAGAATTTACTATAAACGATGAGCTGGATGTGATCACGTGAGTGACTACCAGATACAACTCCGGGAAGAGCAGGACAACCTTGCAAAAACGTTATCATTTCTCAGGAAAGAAATAGAGAACATGCTTGGAGCTCTTTCCCGGCAGAAGAGCGACCTGGTATCTTTAAGGAAAGATATGTGGGAAAATACCGTCCATTTTTCCAACGACTTCGCTAGGCTTACAGAAATCAACCATTACCTCGCGGAACTTGACAGCCAGTCCGCTAATTACGGCAATACATTGCAGCGACTCAAGAAATACAGGAAAATGCTGCCGTCTCCTTACTTCGGCAGATTTGATTTTCAAGAAGACGGCTGGCCCGACACTGAAAAATTATACATCGGCCTGCACAATGTGGTTGACTCCAAAACAAGCAGTTTTTATGTATACGACTGGCGCGCCCCAATTTCAAGCATTTATTACAAGTATGAACCGGGGAAAGCATCATATCAAGCCCCTGCCGGAATAATCTCCGGTGAGGTGAAACTGAAAAGACAGTACAAAATTCAAGATGCCCGACTCCAGTACTTTTTTGACTGCCGCGTCGGCATCAACGACGAAATACTGCAGGAAGTACTGCGCGGCAAAGCTTCCGCTAAGATGCGCTATATTGTTGAAACCATACAAAAAGAGCAGGATGCTATCATCAGGGACACTGAGAGTGAACTGCTGATCGTACAAGGCGTAGCCGGCAGCGGCAAAACTTCCGTAGCCCTGCACCGGATCGCGTTTCTGCTCTATAACGGACTGAAGACAAATCTAAAATCCAACAATATATTAATCCTATCCCCCAATAACATTTTCAGTAAATACATCTCCAGCGTCCTGCCCGAGTTGGGAGAGGAAAACACGTTACAGACAACATTTGAAGACATCGCACTCAAACTCCTGGACGGCAGGCTGAAAACCGAGAGCCGCAACCAGCAGCTTGAATCTGTTATCTCAGCGCAAAACCAGGACAGCTTAAGGATGGAGGCTATTGCGTTCAAGGGCTCGGGAGTATTTGCGCGCATTTTAGACCGTTTAATCAGCCATTACGAAAACAGTATGATCGAATTTGAGGATATCTACTTTGATGGAAAAATCCTCATGACCAGGCAACAGTTAAAAAACCTCTTTCTAAAAGACAAAACCATCATGCCCATCGCCAAAAGGCTGAAAAGAATTGAAAATATTATACTGGAGAGGGTTCAACCCTTACGCAAAAAAAGGCTTAAGAAGATTGAGGATTTTATCGCCCAGGCGGATGGCCATGAGCTGGAAATAAAACCATTCAGCCGGCTGCTTTCCATAAAAAAATCACGCTCCTTCATTAACCGCATCCACAGGTTCACCGAGGTTGACTACCTCAGCCTCTACCGGGCGCTCTTTTTAAATGGCGAGCTTTTTGCCAGGCTGGCCGCAGGCCTGCAGCTGCCCGACATTATCGGCGAAATAATTACCATGACCAAGGATAACCTGGCCGGCGGGACGGCCTATTATGAGGACTGTGCGCCCCTTTTATATCTAAAGCTCAGGTTGGAGGGCAGCGCAGCGTTTTCCGGGATCAGTCAGGTAGTAATTGACGAGGCGCAGGATTATGATCTAATCCATTACAAGATTTTTAAATTCCTGTTTGGCGAGGCCCGGTTTACTGTGCTGGGTGACATACACCAGGCCATAGAAAAGGACGTCAGCCTAGCGCTTTTTGATCATATTATCGACATACTGGACAAAAAAAAGTCAGTAAAAGTATTTCTGAATAAAGGCTACCGTTCTTCATACGAAATAAGCAATTTTAACCAGAAAATCCTGGGCGGCAGGCAGAATTTTGTTCCCTTTGAAAGGCACGAAACTGAACCTGTCGTTGTGTCCAAGGATACCCTGGATAAATATGACGGCGCCATCATTAGGGAAATAGCCGAGGCGACAGACAAGGGATACGAGTCGGTCGCTTTTATCTGTAAAACTGCAGCCGAGGCGAAAAAACTGTACACCAGACTGAAAGACAAAGTGGATATCAAGCTGGTGGTCTCCGGCAGCGACGAGATCGAGAAAGGAACGATAGTTATTCCCTCTTATCTGGCGAAAGGCCTGGAATTTGACGTGGTGCTGGCCGGCAATGTCTCCAGTGATAATTTCAACAGCGCACTGGATCGAAAACTGCTATACATTATCTGCACAAGGGCACTCCACCGGCTTGCGCTTTTTCATACGGGAAAAAAAGCACCCTTATAGAGACGTGAAAATTGCTGGTGCGGCTTCAAGCCGGTGAGCGGAATGGCGGCGCTCGGACCATCTACAAATATTATCCGAATAGATCATTAATT
>JAQVLS010000057.1 GCA_028704035.1 Desulfotomaculaceae bacterium
AGCCGGCCGATTTGGTCAGTGCCGAGTACCCTGCCGCGTTTTGTATTGAAATCACCGATAATATCTCCCATAAAGTTTTCCGGTACCACGACTTCCACGCTCTTAATCGGTTCAAGTATAATCGGCTTGGCCTGCAGCGCTCCTTGTTTAAAGGCTAGCGAAGCAGCGAGTTTAAAAGCCAGCTCGGAAGAATCTACGTTATGGTATGACCCGTCATACAGTGTAGCCTTGATCCCGGTAGTAGGATAGCCGGCGAGAACGCCTTCCAGAAGCGCCTCGCGCAGTCCTTTTTCAACAGCTGGGAAATACTGTCTGGGGACTGAGCCGCCAAATATATCTTCTTCAAATACGAAGTCTTCATCTGGACACGGCTCAAAGCGTATCCAGACATGGCCGTACTGTCCCCGACCGCCGGATTGTTTCTTGTGTTTTCCCTCTACCTCTACTTTGGCCCGGATAGTCTCCCGGTAAGGCACTTTTGGATCTGCCACTACGACATCAACACCAAACTTACGCTTGAGTTTCTCGATCACAGTGTTGATATGCAGTTCACCCATACCGATCAAAAGCGTCTGTTTAATCTCGCTATTTTTTTCCACTTTCATGGACGGGTCTTCTTCTAAAAGCTTGGAAATAGCGTCTCCCAACTTGTCTTCATCGTTTTTACTCTTGGGAGCGATAGCCACAGTCAAGGTGGGCGTCGGGAATACAATGCCTTCAAGAGTTACCGGCTTATCCTTGTCACATAATGTGTCACATGTGCCTGTGTCCTGCAGTTTTACCACAACAGCGAGATCACCGGTGGGTACAGAGTCCGTGGTCACAGTGTTCTTACCGCGGACAAAGAGGACATTGCCGATTCTCTCATTTTTTTCTTTCGTGCTGTTGATAACTGTTGAATCACTCTTGAAATTGCCGCTGTACACGCGCAGGAAGTTCATTTTACCAACATACGGGTCGGCGATAGTTTTAAATACCAGGGCCGACATATTTCCTTCATTTGCTTCCGGCGCGGGCAGGAAACCTGCCACAAAATCCATCAACTGGGCGGCGCCGATATTCTTGGTCGCGGACCCGGCTAAAACAAGGACCACTTTGCGCTGGACAATACTTTTTTTGAGGCCGTCTTTTATTTCTTCAGGGCTTAATTCTT
This sequence comes from Desulfotomaculaceae bacterium, assembly GCA_028704035.1. Taxonomy (GTDB): domain Bacteria; phylum Bacillota; class Desulfotomaculia; order Desulfotomaculales; family Pelotomaculaceae; genus Syntrophopropionicum. Next base: position 1,154 of record JAQVLS010000057.1, read on the forward strand.
CGCCCTCTAGGTATTTCATGGTCAGGTCATCGTCACCCTCGGCCGCGGCCTCGATCAACTGTTCGCGGTACAAGGCTACGTCATCGGCAAGTTCATCGGGGATGGATGTCTCATTTCCCTTTCCCGCTCCTTCATAAGCAGTGCCGTTAATTATATCTACTATGCCGGTAAAAGTGTCGAAGGACCCAATAGGAATCTGCACCGGTACAAAATTAGCCTTGAATTTTGATTTGAGGTCATCCAGTACTCTTTCGAAATTTGCATTTTCGCGGTCCATTTTATTTATAAAAACAATTTTGGGCAGGTTGTATCCATCTGCAATATCCCAGATAACCTCATGCTGGACTTCAACACCGTCGACGGCCGATACCACGAACATGGCCGAGTCCGACACTCTCAGCGCGCCTTTAACCTCACCGATGAAATCTGAAAACCCGGGTGTGTCCAGCAGGTTGATCTTAATACCGTTCCATTCACATGGAACCAGGCTGGTATGAATGGTAACCTGTTTTGCTATTTCCTCCGGGTGGTAGTCTGAAGCCGTTGTGCCGTCCTCTACCCTGCCCAGGCGGGATAGAATCCCGGTATTAAAGAGCATTGCCTCTACCAGGGAGGTTTTACCGGCTCCGCCGTGCGCTACCACCCCAAGGTTTCGTATTTGCCCGGTTTGATAGTTCCTCAAAATAAGTGCCTCCTTTTGTAAATAATGGTTCCCTTAAATGGATTTTATATACTTATTTAAAGCCAGAACTGGGCTAAGTTGGATAATAGACAAAAAAGAAAAACCCCTGGAAGTTCAACAGTTGTTTAAATCAACTCCTCAAGTCTTAACCCAATCAAGTCTTAAAAATGTTATTTCTACAGTAATTCTTTAAAACCCTTGTTTTTTTAAAAATATGAGACTATTTTTCATAAAAAAAATCACCTAGTTTACCTATTAATATTCATAGGTAAAAATAGGATGAATAGATATTAGCGGGCAGTCTTTTTGTTAATATCTATGCCAAGGCTGTTGCCAGTGCAAAAAAAATTGCACAGGAGTCGAAAGGTTCTGTAATGGCTAAACAATCATTTATATATGGCGCCCTGTTTCTGCTGCTGGCTGCTTCTTTTAACCGTGTCTTGGGTTTTATCTACCAGATATTCATGATCCGGCTTATTCTACCCGAGGGCATAGGTCTTTTTGCCATGGTTTATCCTGTGTACGTCTTGATAATTGTTCTGGCGACAGCTGGTATACCTGTAGCTATTGCAAGGCTTGTGGCGGAGGAAATGGCATTAAATAACCTGCAAGGCGCGTACAGAATATTTTTCATCTGTTTTGTATCCGTAATTTTGACCAGTGTCCTGCTAAGCGTCCTCTGTTTACTATATGCGCCGTTTTTAATTGCATATGTTTTCCCCAACCCCGGAATTTACTATATCTTCTTAAGTCTATTACCGGGAGTAATAATTGTAGCGCTCTGTTCAGCCATTAGGGGATTTTTTCAGGGTTTGCAGCAGATGAAACCGATTGCCTTAAGCCAATCTTTAGAACAATTGGTCAGAGTGGTGTCAGGACTCTTTTTCGTCCACCTGCTTTTGCCCAGAGGGGTGGAATACGCGGTAATTGGAGCCTCACTGGGAGTTGTAATCGGAGAACTGTCCGGATTTTTATTAATAGCTGTTTTTTATTTTAAATGCCGTCCCAGGCTGCCTGCAGATATACCAGTCTACCCGGCTGAGCGTCCAGGCAGGACAGCGGCAAGAATATCCAGCCTGGCAGTCCCGGTTACATTAACACGGTTTATTTCTACGCTTTTTTTATCGCTGGACGCCATATTGATACCCCAGCGCCTGCAGGCCGGCGGTATCAGTTTAACTGGCGCCACTGCTATATATGGACAGTTTGTAGGTATAGCCCAGGGTCTCCTTTTCGTGCCGGGCATAATAACAATATCGCTTGCCACAGCTTTAGTCCCTGCCATATCTGACGCGATTTCTTTAAACAATTTTCACTTGGTCCGAGCCAGGTGTGAAACAGCAGTCAGAATAACTTTGCTGGCCGGTATCCCCTTTGTAATCATATTTTTAATTCTAGGCAACAAAATCTGCGGGTTCATCTTTGGTTACCCGGAGGCGGGCGACAGTTTAAAAATACTGGCTCTGGGGGGGCCTTTCCTGTACCTGCAGCAGACTACCACCGGCATCCTCCATGGGATGGGCCGGGCTATTCTTCCTTTTAAAAACCTGATCATAGCTTCTGTTTTTAAACTAACCGGTATTTATTATTTAACCGGACTACCGCACCTGGGCATTCATGGTGCTGCTGTCGCCATAGCTGTGAGCTTCGCTGTAATGGCTGTACTAAACCTGATCGATATCAGAAATCTGACTGGGTTAAAAATCGACTTTCATAAAGTAGTATTTAAACCGCTTGCAGCCGCTGCAGCAATGAGCGCGGTCATCCTCTTCTCCTACAACACCCTATATAACCCGGCTGTATCCGAGGGATTCGTCATTTTAAGCTCAATGACAGCGGGTCTTTTGGGTTATATGATTTTATTGATTATTAACGGAGGCGTTAATAAAAAAGACCTGATGATATTAAGAAAAATTTAAAACAAATTCAGATATTTAAAAAAATCAATGCTGTGATATTGTTTTATTAAATATCTGAATTATTATAGGAACGTTACCCCTCTATTTTTTTGCAGATATCTCTAAGTTTATCCATAAATCTGTAATCTGTAAGGTCAAATTGCACAGGAGTTATTGATATATAACCTTCTCGGATCGCCCATACATCCGTCTCCGGGTCATCTTTGTCCAGGTCAAATGGTTCGCCGGCCATCCAGAAGTAAATCCTGCCCCTTGGATCAATCCTTTTGTCAAATATGTTTACATATCGTCTGTGCCCAAGCCTGGTAACCTTTATGCCCCGCGGTGCGCCGGGAGGCATATTTATATTTAAAAGAGTGCGCGGTGTGAGCTCGTCGTCCAGGATTGAAACCATCTTCTTAATTAATTCACCTGAAAAAGTGAAATCACAAAATTCATGGCTGGCCAGGGATATCGCTATTGACGGAATGTCGTTAATCATCCCTTCAACTGCTGCTGAGACGGTACCGGAATAAAGCACGTCGGTACCAAGGTTAGGGCCAAAATTTATTCCAGATATAACAAGATCAGGTGGTTCCGGAATCAAGGCTTCCAAACCTAACTTAACGCAGTCGGCAGGAGTGCCGTCAACCTCCCAACCGATAGTGTCAGAGCCGGGGTAAGTCAATTCCTTAACCCGGAGAGGTCTGGATACGGTAATTTTATGTCCGGTGGCGCTTCTTTCGCGATCCGGCGCCACCACACAAACCTGGTGTTGGTCCTGCAGTGATTCTCTTAATACATTCAGGCCGTCCGCCTGGATGCCGTCATCGTTGCTGATTAAAATTCGCATAATACATCTCCATTAAATTTCATAGACAGAAATACTCATAGTATCATTTGATTTATTTTTTGTAAGACCGAAAATGGTTTTTTTATCCTTTAAGGTTTTATTTAAAAAATCAACCACTTTATACATTTCGTCATATGACTTGAAACTTTTTGTGGCGATAAGAGCAAATTTTGCTTCATCTGAATGTTCTTTTCCCGCCATTTAAAGATGGCCACCTCCACGCAGGCGTTTATTTTAAACATATTGTACCCGGTAATGTTACATTTAGCGTCGCCGTTATCCTTTAATAAGAGAGAATGCCTCAGCCCTGGTGGCTTCGCTTTTTTGAAAACCGCCTCTTACTGCTGATGTTATAGTTTTGGATCCCGGTTTTTTTACGCCCCGGAATGTCATGCACATATGTTCCGCTTCAATTACAACCAGGACCCCGTATGCTTTTAATTGGTTCATGATACTGTCGGCGATCTGTGATGTGAGGCGCTCCTGCAGCTGCGGCCGCCTGGCGTAACCTTCCACCACCCTGGCCAGCTTTGATAAACCTGTAACATTTCCCTTGCGAGGTATATACGCCACGTGTGCTTTGCCGTAAAATGGCAACAAGTGGTGCTCACACATTGAATATAATGGAATGTCTTTTACAATTACCATTTCATTGTGCTGCTCGGAAAATATTTTTTCTAAATGGACCTCGGGGTCCTCATGCAGTCCCTGAAATATCTCAGAGTACATCCTGGCCACCCTAGCCGGTGTTTCTTTCAGGCCTTCCCGATCCGGGTCTTCGCCAATCGCTTCTAGAATTAATCTTACGGCATGCTCAATTTTTTTTTCATCAAACATTTTCTACCCCTCCCCGTTGGGAATTACAGGCCGTCATATTCCCTTAATCAATCCTTTACTTCATAGCCGGCGTCAGTTATAGCCCCGGTAATGTCATCTCTGCCGGACTTGCCGGCATCATACGTTACTGTTACAGTCTTTGCCGCAATATCTACTTCGGCGCTCCGGATCCCGACAAGTTTTTTTAGCGCCTTTTCTACAGCGGCCTTGCAATGTCCACAGCTCATCCCATCAACATGTAAAATTATCCTATCCATAGATACACTCCTTCCCTGTTATTATAATTTTTCCCCTGATTAGAATTGATATTCTTACGGACAATAAGCATAGAGAACCAAAACATTTCTATAGGAAGTATAAGATTGGATAATTTTGCAAAGGGCAGCAATTTTGTCAGAGAAAAGACTGGGTCTGCAACGATGATCAACCTAAACGGCAGATGGAAACAAAATTTTGTTGATGATGATATAGCGGCCGGTGAAAAAACCAGGATAAAGTCAAAAAAACAAATAAAACCGAATGACTATCCTAAAAATTCAGAGTTATCCGGCTCATAACTATTCTTAATTTCGGGGTTTTTTTGTCCAGGATAGGGTATTCCAATAAATGCAAAGCCTAGAAAAACTCGAACCTATTATATAAAGTCATATTTAAAAAGCAGTTACATAAAGATAATTATAAATTGTTTCTGGAGGTGATGCAATGTCTTTGGCAAATAAGGATAATTTTATACCTAATATTAAGCTAAACGCTGTTATACAGGGCACAGTAATGACCCTGGCGCTGTCACTTATTTTCAGTGTGGCTGCCGGTTTGATATATCATTTTTCATCTATAACTGATCCTGCTATACCATGGTTTGCCGTGGGTGTCCTTGCTGTCAGTGCATTTCTAGGTTCCGTCAGCGCCGGTAAAAATGCCGGCAGCATGGGTATTTATCATGGCACCGCTGTTGGTATAGCTTTCTTTTTTATAATCTGGCTGGTGGGAGGTCTCTTTCTGGTGGGATCGGCTGCCGTGGGAGTTGTATATAAGCTTATAATCACAACTATTGCCGGAGCGCTTGGCGGCATGGTCGGAGTCGGCATGTCATAAGAAAAAGCTAAAAAAGCTTTGTCCATTGCGGACAAAGCTTTTTTATTTAAATAATCTTTTCTTTATGGCTGTATATACTAAATCGCTCTCCGCGGGCAAAACCAATCACAGTTACACCAAACTGTTCAGCCAGTTCCAGGGCCAGCTTCGTAGGCGCTGAGCGTGACACTACCAGGGGCACACCCCTGCGGGCGGCTTTAATTAGAATTTCTGAAGATATTCGCCCACTGAGCAAAAGGATTTTGTCTGTAGTATCGATCTGGTTTAAAAAAGCATAACCTAAAACCCTGTCAACCGCATTGTGACGGCCAATATCTTCATACATTACAAACATATTTTCACTATTCGCCAGAGCTGCGCCATGCACGCCCCCCGTTAAATGAAAGGTGGCGGATCTCTCTTCCAGTAAATTGATCAGCTTTGGTATCAAACCGGCAGAAAACAGACATTCGGACTGCACCGACTGCAGTTGGCTGGCATCATTTATAAAATACAGCGCAGCCCTGCCTTTGCCGCAGCAACTGGCAATCTGTCGCCGTAAAAAATTTTCTGTTTGAGGTACCGCCAAAGCAGTCTCCACCCACAGCAATCCGTCTTTTTCATTGTAGGTGATTTCCTTTATATCTGACAGATCCTGCAAGAATCCTTCACTGAGCAAAAAACCCACAGCCAATTCTTTATAAGCGCCAGGTGAGCAAATTAGAGTAGCAAGTTCTGTGTCGTTTAAAAATACCGTCAACGGTATTTCATTTACAACCATAGCATGCTCTGGCCGCATTACGCCCTGTTTATATAGAACAATATCCTGTTTTTGATATATTGGCGGTAGAGTCATAGATATGCTATTCCTTTCCATTCAAATATTTAATAATTTCCTCCTTGACTTTTATACACTTATCATTGCCAAGATTAATCTACAAGTCCAATTGCAAGTATTTTTGGAGTGGCGTTATTATCCCATTAAGGAAAATTATAACTCATATTTTTCAGGTTTTCCATAAATATAAATAAATATTATATTTATAATAATTTTATTAAAACAGCAACCCCCAGACATCTTAGGCTGGAGGTTGCGTGTTATCATTGGTACTTACTTTTTTAATATTCCCTGGGCATGCCTTTTAGTTCGGCCTGGCTGAAAACAGGTCCGTCTACGCAGACAAATTTGGAGCCGATGTTGCAACGGCCACACTTACCCAGGCAGCACTTCATCCTCATTTCCAAGGTGGTGATGATCTGCTCGTCCTTAAAGCCCAGTTTCGCAAAAACCGGCAGGGTAAACTTAATCATAATCGGCGGCCCGGCAATGATAGCCAATTTGTTTTTCGGCGAAGGCGCAATCTCTTCTACGTAGCTTGGCACAAAGCCCACATGGCCTTTCCAGGCGTCTTCCGCCCTGTCGATGGTGGTATAAATGCCGGTGTTGTGCAGTTTGGGCCAGCGTTCGGCTAGGTCGCTCTTGAAGCACAGATCGTCCATTGAACGCGCCCCGTAAAGGACCTCTACCTTGCCGTAATCATTGCGGTACTGGTCAGAAAGGGCAAAGTCGATCAATGAGCGGATGGGCGCCAAGGCAAAGCCGCCGCCCACGAAGAACAGGTCCTTGCCCTTCATGATTTCATAGGGGAACCAGTTCCCGTACGGACCGCGCACGCCGAATTTCTGACCTACCTCCATCTGGTGCAGGATTTCGGTCAACCTGCCGACACGCTTAACGGTGAACTCGAGGAATTTTCCTCTGGTCGGCGAGGATGTGATGGAAATGGTGGACTCGCCCTCGCCGAACACAGACAGCATGCATACCTGTCCCGGCTTGTTTCCGAAGTTCTCCATTATTTCCGGGTCGTCAAATTCTACCGTAAAGGTCTTAACGTCGCTGGTTTCGTCGACAATTTTAGTAATTGTCACGGGATATGGCGTCAGAGCAGTAGGATTAGGCATTCTGCGCCACCTCCTTCAGGTCATTAATAATTTTAGTGATGTCGATATTGACCGGACATTTTCTAATACAACGGCCGCATCCCACA
>JAQVLS010000058.1 GCA_028704035.1 Desulfotomaculaceae bacterium
TATTTGAAAAGCCCATTTTATCTTTTTCGATTTTTTCGATTAGGTTCATTAGTACCCGTCGGCTTAACCTAAGCTGTTCTACTTTTTCTTCAAGTTCCCGCACTTTTGCTTGAAGGTATGGCAGATCGGTCTTGTCATGCATGCCTTATCACCTCATCGGGCATTCCCATCATAGTATATGCCTGATGACAGCCATTTAGACGATTGTGACAAACCCTACCATTACAACCTTAAAACAATTTGACTGGGTTCATAAATTTTTTTAATTTTTTATTTAAAAGAAAAATTTTCACTAATCCGCCGCACGGCCTCTGCCAGAAGCGCTTCATCTTTAACCATGGCAATTCTCACATAACCCTCACCCTGCCTGCCAAAAGCGCTGCCAGAGACAACAACGACCCCTGCCTTCTCTAATAAATCAGAAACTAAAGCGTATGATGAGTTATATCCCGGCGGCAGAGGCGCCCAGATAAACATGGAGGCGCTGGGTTTAGGAATAACCCAGCCAATTTCACCCAAACCGTCCACCAACACATCCCTGCGCCGCTGATAAGTTTTGGTCATATCGGCTACACAATCCTGAGGGCCGGTAAGGGCTGCAATTCCTGCTTCCTGTACCGCGAGAAACACACCGTAATCTATATTCGATTTAATTAAGGCGAGATTAGAAACAACGTCCTTGTTTCCAGCGACAAAACCGAGCCTGCAGCCGGCCATATTATAGGTTTTTGACACAGAGTAGAACTCTACGCCTACTTCTTTGGCTCCTTCGATCTCTAGAAAGCTCATCGGTTTAAAATTGTCATATGCCAGTTCAGCATAGGCCATATCATGGCAGACCAAAATATCATACCTGCGGGCAAATTCAACCACATGGTTGAAAAAACTAAAGTCTGCCGAAGCGGCGGTCGGATTATTGGGATAATTGATCCACATCATTTTTGATTTTTTTGCAATATGTTCTGGAATATTAGATAGATCAGGCAAAAAATTATTTTCAGCCAGAAGAGGAATGGGATAAACTTCTCCCTGGGCCATTAGTATGCTGAAGCTATAAATCGGATATCCGGGATCCGGGACAAGCGCTACATCGCCCGGGTCGATATATGCCATCGCTAAATGGGCCAGCCCGTCCTGTGAACCCATAAGCGCCAGTATTTCATTATCCGGGTTAAGATCAACATTAAAGCGTTTTTTATACCACCCGGCCACCGCCTCATACAGACGAGGCATTCCACTCAACGAATACGAATAATTCATGGGATTACCGACAGAATCCTGCAGGGCTTTTATTATGTGGGGGGCGGGAGGAAGATCCGGGCTGCCCACGCTGAGATTAATAGCCTCAATACCTCTTGCTTCAAATCTTTTCTTTTTTTCATCCATATCGTTAAAAATTCCCGAAGACAGTTTGTCCATGCGCTTTGCCTTATTCATGCCGACCTCCCGGTTATTAGCTTTAATTTTATCCCGCTCTTTTTTTAAGTTCCTCAACAACACTATAGGGAACAGTAATCATTCCAAATCTATTTCCTTCCTTATGTCCAGGGCTATGATAATCCGATCCCCCTGTAGCAACCAACCCTTTTTGCCAGGCAAGCCGTTTAAAATAGTTGGACTGATCTATGGAATGGGACGGATGATAAACCTCGATGCCGGTCAGTCCGGCTTTTATTAAATCTTCCAGTAAATGCTCCGACCTGTTCAGTCCCGGGTGGGCAAGGACAGGTGCGCCGCCTGCAGATTTTATTAAGGCAACTGCTTCAACAGGCTCCATTTTATACCTGGTTACGTAGGCAGGACGTCCCTCGCCGATATACTTCTCAAATGCTTCAAATATCGTTTTCACTGCGCCAATTTTAATCATGGCCGCAGCCAAATGAGGCCTGCCAAGGGAACCGCACCCAGAAATATCCGTGATCATCTTCATAGTGACAGGAAACCCAAGTCCCTGTAGTTTTTCAACCATTCTTTCCATACGGTAAATCCTTGCCTCACATAAAGCTGCCAGCTTCGCCAGAAACAAGCGGTCGCCCAGGTCTACCAGATAACCAAGGATATGTATTTCCTCTCCCTGCGAATATGATCCTAACTCGATGCCAGGTACTACCTCAATCCCACTTACAAGACCTTCATGCAATGCCGGCTTAATACCGGCAAGGGTGTCGTGGTCGGTTATAGCTATGGCTTCTAGCTTAAGCGATTTAGCCATTCCGACAATTTCTCCGGGAGTAGAGCCACCATCGGAATAGGTGGTGTGAATATGCATATCTGCCAGCATTTTATGGTCACCCCATTTTTTCGACATTTATTATTTTAAAACCTGCTTTGGGGTTTAAAAATATTATATATCCCACAACGCACGCTTATCGTATCATAAAACAACACCTGTTCATTAATATTTAACAAACAGGTGTTCTTGTTATTTATTTTACTTATCAACTAGTTACCGTGGTTCAACAATAAGCTTTATAGCGGTCCTTTCTTCTCCATCAATAATTATGTCGGTAAATGCCGGTATACAAATCAGGTCGACCCCGCTCGGCGCTACAAAACCTCTAGCTATTGCTACTGCTTTTACTGCTTGGTTTAATGCGCCTGCGCCAATTGCTTGCATTTCAGCGCAACCTCGCTCGCGGAGCACACCAGCCAGGGCGCCTGCAACAGAATTTGGATTGGATTTGGCTGAAACCTTTAATATGTCCATCTGATGAAAACCTCCTCCATTACTTAGTATAAACTTGAAATCCTGATCTCCCTGTATGATGTATATTTCTCTAACCTCTAAATAATTCCTTTCATTTTACCTCAATAATTTTTTTAATATCATAACATTCTAACTATTGTCTTATTCATAATTTTGTACACGTCTAATAGAAACAGCCTCGCCTGTATCTTCGTCGATTTCTATTATAGCTCCATTAAATTGAAAAGGTCCTGTAGCAACCTCAAAATACCTGGGAATCCTACTGATGAACTTTTCGATAACAACATCCTTTTTTACTCCGATCACTGAATCCATTGGCCCTGTCATACCCAGATCAGTTATATAAGCGGTTCCCCCGGGCAGGATTCTTTCATCCGCAGTTTGCACATGAGTATGAGTGCCGACCACCGCCGATACACGCCCGGACAGGTACCACCCCATGGCCATTTTTTCCGAGGTGGCTTCCGCATGAAAGTCAACAATTATAATCCTGGTTTGTTCTTTTATCCTTTTTAGTATCTCGTCAACCCGCCGGAAAGGGCAGTCTAAGGCCTCCTGGAAAATTCTTCCGGCAAGATTTATCACACAGACATCAATATTCCCTGGCGCCGAATAAACAGCCCAGCCCATACCAGGTGTACCCGGCGGGTAATTAGCCGGCCTGACAATGCGAGATTCCCTGTATAAGTATTTATAAGCCTCCCTTTTACTCCATACATGGTTACCCATGGTAAGCACATCCACACCATTTAGAAACATTTCCCGGGCGGTATCTTCAGTAATACCCTTGCCACTGGCAGCATTTTCGCCATTTGCTATTACAAAATCAAGATTAAATTCTTTCCTTAAATTGTCTACGTTAACCTTTACCGCCCGACGGCCGGGACGTCCCACTATATCTCCAATTATCAGCAGGCGCAAGGATTTTACCTCCTGTTATTTGTTAAATACCAAAACCTTGCCTTCTTCGCGAAAGGCAAATAGATATTTATTCTCTGCCGAACCTTTTATGCATTGCAGCATATGTTCGATCATTTCCTCTTGGGCAATAATATCCTCTTCTATGAGACGATCATTTTCTTCAGTAACGAGATTGGAATTGAGAAACTGGCGGAATAACTCTACTATCAGGGTTATTTCTTCCTGGGCCAGGGAATGTACATCACGCTGCACCTCAATCAAGGTCAGGTTATCACAAACATTATGATTTATGGCAACCAGAAGAGTTTCTTTGCCTTCCAACAGATTGTACACTTCAATACTGTCTAACAGCCGTCCTTTTAAATCGGCAAGCTCGTTGTCACCTAATAACCGCGAATATATAAAAGTAAATTTCAATAATTGCTTCTCCGGAAAAAAATTGACAGTAGATACTTCCGGGTAACGCACCAATATCGATATCAACAGGCCTACGCTGTCTGTTAGCTCTCCCCCACCGCATTTATAATCGAATCCCATACTGACACCTTCCTTAAAAAAACCTGCCGAATAATTAGTGATTCTGTTTTATAAACATTATTCCTGCTTATTTAAACCCGAGCCCGCTGAAATATTATTCCATATGAAATCAATATTGGATAGGCATCTGCGTAAAAGCCTGCAGACCATAAACAAGGAGACATAGCCGCAAGGAAAATGCATAATTCCTCACCCGGTATGTCCCCTATCCCTTATGAAGATCATCACAGTAAATTTTATTGTATCATTTATTTGGCGTATTCTACAACTCTGGTCTCCCGGATAATAACCACCTTTATCTGACCGGGATAATCCAGTTCATTTTCAATTCTTTTGGCAACCTCCCGCACCAGGCGTACAGCAGCTAAATCGTCAATCTTGTCTGGTTTAACCATGATCCTTACTTCGCGACCCGCCTGAATTGCAAAAGATTTCTCAACACCTTCGAATGAGTTGGCAATTTCTTCAAGTTTTGTTAATCGTTTAATGTATGATTCCAGAGTCTCTCTGCGCGCTCCCGGCCTTGCTGCAGATATCGCGTCGGCTGCCTGCACGAGAACGGCAATAATAGTTTTGGGCTCTTCATCCCCATGGTGGGCAGCAATGGCATGAATAATTTCATGTGATTCACGGTATTTCTTAGCAAGATCAACACCAATAGTAACATGAGGACCTTCTACTTCATGATCGACAGATTTACCCAAATCGTGTAGCAGACCAGCTCTTTTGGCTACCTGAATGTCCATACCTAATTCTGCAGCCATTAATCCGGACAGGTGGGCAACTTCGATAGAGTGTTTCAGGACATTTTGCCCATAGCTTGTACGAAATTTAAGCCGTCCGAGGAGGATGACTATCTCAGGATGAAATCCGTGTACGCCAGTCTCAAAAGAGGCCTGTTCACCAGCTTCACGGATCTGTACATTTACATCCTTTTGCGCCTTCTCTACCATCTCTTCTATGCGGGCCGGGTGAATCCTGCCGTCAACTATCAACTTCTCCAGGGCGATCCTAGCCACTTCCCTGCGGATCGGATCAAAGCCGGATAAAATGACGGCTTCCGGAGTATCATCAATAATCAAATCTATACCGGTCAATGTTTCAAAAGCCCTTATATTCCTGCCTTCACGGCCGATAATGCGGCCTTTCATTTCATCGCTTGGCAGGGGTATAACCGCGACGGTAGCTTCAGCCACATGATCGGCGGCACATCTTTGAATAGCCAGGGAAATTATGTTACGGGCACGTTTTTCCCCCTCTTCCTTAGCTTTATGCTCAATGTCTTTGATCATTATGGCTGCTTCATGTTGGATTTCTTTTTCAATATCTGCAAGCAGGATCTGCTTGGCATCTTCGGAGGTTAAACCGGATATTCGTTCCAACTCTACTAATTGCCGTTTATAGATACCCGATAGCTTTGTCTTAATAGCTTCAACTTCCAAATCTTTTTTGCCTAGAACTTCTTCCTTTTTTTCAATGGAATCGACCTTACGATCCAGATTTTCTTCTTTTTGCACTAGACGACGCTCAAGTCTTTGCAACTCCGACCTGCGCTCCCTGTTCTCCTTTTCTACATCATTACGGAGTTTCAACACTTCTTCCTTGGCCTCGAGAAGAACCTCTCTTTTCTTAGCTTCCGCTCCTTTATCAGCCTCTTCTATTATTTTTGCAGCTTCAGCCTCAGCAGAGATAATCTTTGCTTCCGCCAGGTATTTCCTGAGAAAGTATCCTAAAACAAAAGTGACCAAAGCTGCTATAATAATAATACCAATAGTGTCTAAATCCACACAACTCACCTCCCTTGCTAAATAAATATTTAAAACAAAAAAACACCGAGTAAAACTCGGTAGAAAATACAATTACACTACTTATATACTTGTCCAGTCCCAGGTAAGAAAAATTAGCCCGCTAAAATGCGCAATCTAAAAGTTCGGCCACTAACAACTGCCCAACTCCTACCTCCCGACAATATTGGATTTTATCTATAATAAAACCCGTACAAAGTAGTATACAATTCTATTTTCTCCCAGAATTAATTGTACAGGTTTTTTGTAATACTGTCAAGACTGACAGTTTCATACCTAACTGTACCCAAGAGCTTGAATAACACTTTTTATAACACTATAAGAGAAGCCCTTCCGTTTAAGAAAGCCTATCAGAAGAGGATAAGGACAAGTCCCGCCGCGCAGCGTTATCTTTTTTTGCGCTAATTTCAGGGCGGAGTTGAATTCATCTTCGGGTCTTAATTCTGCTAAAAACTCATTGATGACAGCAATATCGATACCTTTATTCATCAATTCCTGCCGCAGTCCATAGCTGCCCTTTTTACCCGCTCTTTCCGCGATCCAATAACGCGCAAAAGCTTTATCATCGATATAACCCAGCCGCATCAGGTGTTTTATAACGGTATCGACCACTTCAATTGAATAACCTTTGCGTTCAAGACGCCACTTTAGTTCGAATTCTGATCGGGGGCGATAATTCATAAGTTTATATGCGAATAATCTGGCCCGATCTACTTCACTGTTCACTTATTTCCCCTCTTTAGCAGATACAGCGGGTTCAGCATTCTCTTTATCACCAGCCATGTTAAGGTCCTGGCGGATCTTCTGTTCAATTTCATTAGTTAGTTCGGGATGATCCCTAAGGTATTCTTTTGCATTTTCCCTGCCCTGGCCAATCCTGTTCTCTCCATAGGAATACCAGGAGCCGCTTTTACTGATGATGTTCTTTTCCGCGGCAACATCCAGAATACTGCCTTCTTTGGATATGCCGGTCCCATACATTATATCGAACTCTGCTATTCTAAACGGCGGAGCAACTTTATTCTTGACTATCTTTGCCTTTGTGCGGTTGCCGATGATATCTGTTCCTTGTTTAATATTTTCCTGTTTGCGCACCTCGAGCCGTATCGTGGAGTAGAACTTTAGTGCGCGCCCGCCTGTAGTTGTTTCTGGTGAGCCGTAAATTACTCCCACCTTTTCACGGATCTGGTTAATAAAGATAACTGTTGTTCTTGACCTGCTTATAGCGCCGGTAAGCTTGCGCAGAGCCTGGGACATCAAACGTGCTTGCAGACCGACATGGGCGTCTCCCATTTCTCCTTCTATTTCTGCACGGGGCACCAGCGCAGCGACGCTGTCCACAACTATCACATCAACAGCCCCGCTGCGTACAAGTGCCTCGGCGATTTCTAGTGCCTGTTCGCCTGTATCAGGTTGTGAGAGCAGAAGGTTTTCAATATCCACGCCTAAATTCTTGGCATAGGTCGGGTCAAGGGCGTGTTCAGCATCGATAAATGCCGCCGTACCACCTGTTTTCTGGGCCTCCGCGATTATGTGGAGGGCAACCGTAGTTTTACCGGATGATTCGGGGCCGAATACTTCGATAACCCGCCCGCGCGGCACCCCTCCCACCCCCAGGGCTATATCCAGGGAAAGAGCGCCGCTGGGAATAACCTCAACGTTCATTTTTGCTGATGCCGCTCCCAGCTTCATAATCGAACCCTTACCGAATTGCCTCTCAATTTGCGTCAGGGCTAAATCTAAGGCTTTTTGTTTTTCCGACAATGATTTCCCCCCATTTCACTTTATCAGAACACTAGTTCGTTATTCGTCTCATTATAATGGTTATTTCTGGCTGTTGTCAATATGAATTTTTAATTTCTGCCGCGCGCGGGCTCCACACTGACGCAGCGCCCCCTTATCGTTCGGCGGTGCAAGCAGTTTATCACGCGGTTAGCCCATTCTTCCGCAACCTCTACAAAGGCAAACTTCTCATAAATATTTATATTCCCGATGCTGCTTTCTGAAATACCGGCCTCTTGTGCTATAGCTCTTACCAGATCGGCGGCCCGGATATTATCTTTTCTGCCGATGGTCATAAAAAGCCTGGTCATACCGGGGCGGGCGCCTGTATTGCCGAAAGATTCCACGATCAGGTCATCACCGCCCTCGTCCAAATCAAGGGAAAGCTTCAATGCGGCAGCCGCCACATCCATGGGGTCATATTCATCAACAAAAGAATCGACAATATTGCGGTAGTAAGCCAGTTTTCCTTCTTCGAGCATCAGGAAAAGCTTTTCCTTAATGCTTTCCTTCTGGCGCTCGTGGATGTCTTCCTGGGAAGGCAGTTTCTCACGGCGGATGCGTGTTTTGGTCAGGTCTTCAATAAGCCTGAGCTGCCTGTAATCACGCGGGCTAACCAGTGTAACAGCCACTCCGCTTTTACCGGCCCGCCCTGTCCGGCCGATCCTGTGCACGTAGAACTCTGGGTCCTGCGGGACATCATAATTGATAACATGTGAAACATTTTCTATGTCTAACCCACGCGCTGCCACGTCTGTCGCCACCAGGTAGTCGATCTGGCCGGT
>JAQVLS010000059.1 GCA_028704035.1 Desulfotomaculaceae bacterium
TATGGCAAGGCCCCCAGCGACGAAAAACGGCAGTGAAACGCTGTAATGGCCGAGCCATCCCCCTAGGGCAGGTCCGAAGATCATACCCAGACCCATGGCTGCCCCCATTATCCCCATACCGCCGGCCCTGTCCTTATCGGCTGTTATATCAGAAATATATGCCATGGCCGTCGGCAGGGTGGCCGAAGAGATTATGCCGGATAAAATTCTGGCCGAAAAGAGCATCCATAACTGGGTTGAAAGGCCGAAAAGAATAAAGGTTATGCCATAGCCGCTTAAACCGATTAAGAGAACGGGACGGCGGCCTATTCGATCTGAGAGTCTACCCCAAAAGGGGGCAAAGAAAAATTGCATTAGGGAATAAGAAGCCATTAAAAATCCCAGCGCTGTTGCGTTGCCGTTAAGACGCGTAACAAAAAAAGGAAGGATTGGAATGATAATTCCAAAGCCGACCATTACTAAGAATAAACTAAAAAATAAAATTACAATCTCTCTTCTGTGATTTTTCATGAAATAAAATTATCGGTCATTTGCTACACTTCCACTATTGTTGGCTAGGTAAATTATATACTCATTTAAGTGTTTGCGTAAATAATTATATTAACCATTTAAGGATTATATAATTATTTAGAATTTAAAATAAACCGTGTCAAGAGAACCGTCCGATCACGCTTGGAGAAGGTAGTACAGGCTTTTTTTAAAATTCAAGTCGTCCCCGGCTGTCCTTTTCCTGGGCCCCCTGGTTCTGCCCCCACTCCGCCGGAACCGTGCTTTCATTTCCCTTTCTTCCAGAAGAAAATCTATAGTGTCCTCCCGGAAAATACGTCCTGTAGGTGACAGGGCTTTAGCTCCCTTACCAAGTGCCATGGCCGCCAGACCCCAGTCCTGGGTAACGACAACATCACCGCCGGCTGTCAGGTTTACTACCTGCATATCAGCTTCCTGAGGCGCGTTTCCCACCACCACGTGCCGGTCGGACTCGATCCGGTGGTTGAAGCTGGCTACTGTTACCAGGCCAACCGAAAACTCCTGTGCTGCCCGGCGGCAGATTTCCAGCGCGTTCTTTGGGGTCGCGTCTGCGTCTACAATAATTTTCTTCATGTTATTCTCATTATAACAGCTATACTTCTGCGATTATCTCACCCATTTTGCTGATATCATAACCACTGATTCCGGATACTTCATTCCGAAATTCTGGAGATTTTAAAGTGCGAAGCAGCATCTGAAAATGGGGTTTATTAAGATCGCGGCGGAAAAACACCAAATCATAGCGTTCCTTTTGCAGGGGAATAAACTCCAGGTTGGATACCTGCATGGCCGCCTTTTCCACCCCCAGGCCCACATCGGCCTCACCCCTGGCCACATAGCTGGCCACCGCCAGATGGCTCATTTCCTCGTGTTCGTAGCCCGAAATAACAAAAGGATCTATATCAACCTGCCGAAGTTTCTCGTCCAGTAGTACGCGTGCGCCGGAACCCCGTTCCCGGTTTACTAGCCGAATATCGGGCCGGATTAAATCAGGCCAGTCGTAGATACATTTGGGATTTCCCGGTGCTACGTAAAATCCTTCCATGCGGTACACCAGGTTGACAATGACCGCCCGCTGTCCCGGCAGCAGGCGGCGCACATAGGGGATATTGTATTCGTCGTTGTCTCCGTCCCATAGATGAGTTGTGATCACGTTGGCGCTGCCTTTGTAAAGCGCGGTAAGGCCGTCTATGCTGCCGGCATAATACCGCAGGAAACGGACATAAGGCATTTGTTTTTCCAGGTGCCGGGTCAGGATATCCAGGACAACGTCCTGCCCGCAGATAATGAGGCCGTCTTGATTACTGAACAGAGGTTTCTCGGCCGGCCCGGCCCCCGGTAACTTGGACTGTGATGATGCTGCTATTTTGGACTTATTTTTATAATGTTCTAGATCGGCAGCCTCAATCCGCATTTTACGCTCACCTACGCGATAGGCGACAAGGTCGCCTCGCTTAATCAGCTCATAAACGGTAAAGCGAGAGATTCTCAAGATCTTGGCGACTTCTTCCGGGGTATAGGACACATTGTCGAGCATAGGGTATTTCACCTCAATCAGGATATGGGTTTAAATAATTTATCGTATTCCAGTATATTATGCTTGTAAATCATTATAACCCAATTTATAATAATATCAAATATGTTTAGGTTGCGTTAGGTTGAGTTACGTTGAGGTTGAGATTGAGGCGGAGGTGGGTTTGTTTGGTAGATAAGGAAATAAGGAATCTAATGTTTTAGCAAGTATTGAAATAATTAGTTGTTTAAGGATGGTTTAGTTTGCATGGAGAGAGTCGGGTCTAATTAAATTGCCTGTGTGTCGACGTGAACTAGTATTATCCTAGTTGGGCTGATAAGGAGGAGTATCTATGAAAAAGAAATTTTTTGTTAGTGTGCTTATAGGCTGTTTTTTACTTTTAACGGTTGGTTGTGGCCAAAAACAAACAGAGACAGAAAATCAGGAAGGTATAAACATGAATGCAGCGGTAGAGTATACCGACCACGCGGCAGCTTTTTATTTTGCCCAAGGGAAAAATCTTTTTCAAGAAAACAATTTGAATATTAATGACATCAAGGTATATGCGAGCGGCGTCGGTGTTGCTGCCGCATTTACCAAAGGCGGTTTTGATGTCAGCTACATGTGTCTGGTCCCAGCCATTTACACATATGCAAATGGCGGCGTGCCGATAAAAATTATTGCCGGCACACATAAAAACGGCTACGGGCTGGTGGTGAATTCCGAGAAAATTAAAGAATTGCGCGACCTGGAAAGAAGTGATATCAAAATTGCCAACGGACCGAAGGGAACAACCACAGATTTTATACAAATGCTTTTAATAGAGAAAGAAAACCTGGACTCTGGGCAAGTCCTGGCAAACACTGTGCGAATGAATGCCGCGAAACAGCTTATGGCGCTGCGCAATGGTATTGTAGACGCTGTATTTGTACCCGAGCATTTTGCAGCGATGGCGGCCTCGTTTACCGGCATGACGATGCTGGCCAGCAGCAATGATATATGGCCGGATATGCAGGGAAGCGTGCTCGTGGTTAGTGGTGATTTCTTAACCAAACATCCTGATGGTGTGGAAAAGCTGAAGGAGACCAATCAAAAGAGTATTGACATGATGAATGAAGATCCTCAAGAAGCAGCTATAATCGTAGCCCAAAACCTGAATATAAACCAGGGGATGGTAAAAGAAGAAACCCAAAGCCTGCAGGCAAACCTGGAAGTTACCCCGGAACTTGTCGCCAAATCAATGACCAACCTTAGAAGCACTCCGGACATTACTTTACAAGATGTACAAGCTGTCATCGACAAAATGTATGCCCTCGGCTATATAACTAAACCTTTTGATGCGGCGGAAATTATGGCAGTCAATTGAAAAGAGTGAGTAGTCTGCAATGAAACGAAAAATATTCAGGAAAGACTTGCTGTTTCTGTTACCCATTTTTATCTTCCTTCTTTTATGGGAAATATCAGGGTGTATTGCACAAACACCGTTATTCCCGCCCTTTAGCAAGGTGGTTACAGAATTTTGGTTTCTGCTGGGCAATGGTATACTTCTCAAAAACCTGGGAGCGAGTTTGGCCAGGGTCCTGGTGGGATATACCCTGGGGTGCCTGGCCGGTTTAGTTGTCGGTGTTCTTATGGGGTTGAACAAAGTGGTGGAACGCAGCCTGAGCCCTTTAATAGGCATATTGTTTCCGATTCCAACGTTAGGATGGCTGCCGCTGTTAATGTTATGGATCGGTATCAACGAGGCGCTGCCGGTAACCCTGATTTTTATCTGTGCATTTTTCCCGGTTGCTTACAATACATTAACGGGCATTAAAGGTGTGAGTGAGGAGTACATTAAAGCCGCCCGCACCCTTAAGGCGTCCTCATGGTTTATTCTCCGGCATGTGATGCTGCCTATGGCTTTGCCCAATATTTTCACCGGCCTGCGCCTGGAGGCGGGTATGGTCTGGCGTACAGTAATAGCGGCGGAGATGTTTGCCATATCTACCGGCATCGGTTCATTGCTAATCAATGCTGAAAGCTTGATTAGAGTAGACGTTATCATGGTTTGCTTAGTGCTGCTGTCACTGATGTGCACAGGTTTCGAACGGATTTTTTTATGGTTGGAGTATAAAACAACAGGCGCTTGGAGGTAAAAATGACTTTTATTAGTTTGCGTAATGTTACCACACTGTACTCCTTGGAAAACGTGAGTCTGGACATTGCGGAAGGCGAACTTATAGTGTTGCTGGGATTTACCGGTGCGGGCAAAAGCACGTTGTTAAATGTTGTCGCGGGATTAACAGAATATCAGGGAGAAGTATATTTTAATCAGCAAAATATGAACGGCATCCCAACGGAAAGGCGTGATGTCGGCTATCTTCTTCAGGATATTTACCTGTTTCCCCATTTGAATACATTCGATAATATCGCCTTTGGCCTGCGGGCGAATTCCTGCCCGGCTGATGAAATAACTGAAAAAGTGGAAGCTATTCTTGCTCTCTTGCATATCGGACATTTAAAAAAACGCTATCCAAAGGATTTGAGCGGGGGTGAAAAACAACGTGTCGGTTTAGCGCGTTCCCTGGTCATGGAGCCAAAAATCCTGCTCCTGGATGAACCGCTGGCAAGTCTTGATCCCGCTACTGCCAGAAATATCCGTAAAGAATTTAAGGCGCTCCACAACAGGCTCAATTTAACGACCCTTTACGTTACTCACGATTTTACCGAGGCACGTGAACTGGCGGATAGAATAGTTGTGATTATAAACGGTGAGTTAAAGCAGTCGGGCTCAGCCCAGGATATTTTTTGTCAACCTGCCCCGGAAATACAGGAATTTATTGCAGCAGCTAATTGATTACCGGGTTGTAGGATTGATTAGTATATCACGACAGCAATAATCTGAAATCCACAAGAAAGGGAAGTTAAAAGGAGGTTTATTAATAATGAAAGATAGTACGGGTTCTTTTTTCGGACGATTGCAGCAGGAGTTCGCTCTGATGGTCGATGAACATCAGCTTCGGCAGGCTGAGGTTAAAGTAAAGGCGTCGTTGTTAAGCCCTGAAGACGCTATTGGCGCCACCAAGCGCAAAGACTATGTGATACTGCAGGGTAAAGAACGCCTGCTTCAGGCTACCGTTATAGGTACTAAAGGACAGGCTTTTACCGGCGCCCAGGGTGATTTTTCCGGGACGCTGGGAGATGTACTGGCGCTGCCCCTGGCAGATGACTATCAGCGGGCTGTTTATATCGCCACTCTTAACGCGGTCGCCACTTATACTGGCAAGGTGGATAACAGTGTCCACTGCCGCAATGAGGGCCCGGAGCTATGCGCCGGTCAGGCAGCCGGGTATTTTCAAAAAAACTTTGGCCAACCACGTATTCTTATGGTAGGCTACCAACCGGCGCTGGCGGAAGCGCTGCATAACGCCTTCGCTTCTTTAATTGTCCTGGACCTGGACCCGGCTAACATAGGCAAGACTAAAAACGGGGTCCTGATCAGCGACGGCGCTGTTGGCCTGGACAAGCATATCAAGGAAAGTGATGTTATCTTCGCCACCGGCAGCACCATTTGCAACGCTACAATAGATATTTTGTACAACGCCTCCATACCGCTGGTGCTATTTGGTACAACCGGCGTCGGCGCTGCCGCATTACTGGGCATAACCCGGTTCTGTCCTGAATCCAGCTGCGGGAGGCTGTGAACAATTTAAAATGGGCATAGATCGATCTTGCAAATAAATTACCCGGCCTTGGCCGGGTTAAACTTTTTATATTGGGTAATAAATTCGTTGCGTTAAAAATAGACCTAAGATAAACGAATTTACGGAGGGATCATTATGCAAAGTCACCCGCCCAGTATGCTGAAATGCGCTTATCCCGCTCCTTACCCGCAGGTGCGGGTTGCCGCTCCCAACCTTTTGTACGCCAGGATTTTGCTTGAAGACTATGCCGGAACAATCAGTGAAATCACGGCGATAAACCAGTACCTTTACCACCATTTTGTGCTGGAAGAGGTAAATGGCGAGGTAGCCGACCTGCTGGAGTGCGTTTCCCTGGTTGAAATGCACCACATGGAACTGCTGGCTGAAACTATCAGGCTGCTTGGTGTGGACCCGCGCTACAGGGTTATCCGCGAAAGCCAGGAAATATACTGGAACGCTACCTATGTCTTTTACGGCATAAGCCTCTGCGACAGACTGACAGCCGATATCGCTTCTGAGTGGGCGGCTATCGCTGCCTATCGCGATCACCAGCGGAAAATAACCGACCCTTATATCAAAGAATTGCTGGAAAGAATAATTTTAGATGAATATCATCACATCAAATTATTTAATCAGATGCTACAGAAATACTGCGTTTAACAAGTGTTTACCCACGCGATCTAGCGAAGGACCAAACATAATAAATACCCCTTGGGACAATGAAGTCTTCAGGGGTATTTATTTGCATTATATATTTGTGTTAGATAATATTTATTTTTTCAGAGTTAACACGAACTCGTCACCACGGGGTTCCATCGATATCTCCCACTTCTTGCTTTTAGCCAGCCTGGTGATGTTATCACGTGCGGCAACCGTGTCAACCAGCACCTGGAAGGTACCCTGTCCCAGGCGTTCAATTTCTTTTTTAGTTATTAAAACTGGTTCGGGACACAAAAGCCCTCTAGCATCCTTGACTTCCACTTGCAGACACCCCCTGTCTCACTGATACACGTTTAATATTTAAAAATCCCACTAAAAGAATTACAGCAAAACCAATCAATACTGCAATCTGTCCGGGTGCGGTAACGCCCTTGGCGCTTGCGGCCAGGCCGAAGTTATGGGCAAACGCGGCGCCTGCCAACAGGCCCAGCACCGTCACCGCCGAATCGCTGTTGCCTTCGGAGGCCGATACCAGCTGCCTTAAGGGGCAGCCGCCAAGCAGCGTGGAACCGAAACCGCCGAGCGCCATGCCGAGGAAGTTCCACAAACCGTCACTGTGAGCGATGGGCTGGCCCTGCAGGCCCAGGTGGAAGCTTCCCAGCGCCAGGTTACCGATCAGGGCTACTATTAAAATAGCCAAAAAGCCGTAGAGGAGGTGGAAATCGCCAAATATAACGAAATCCCGTATTCCTCCGATTAAACATAGCCGGGTGCGCTGCGCCAGGATGCCGAAGATCAAGCCGGCCGCTAAAGCTATGGCGATAGGAGCGTGCATGGAACCAGGTCCCTCCGCGCTGAAAAATATATAGGCCGGCCCCGCCAAAAACAGGATCAGGAGGGCTACCATAAGCAGCGGGAAGAAATAACCGCCGGATTTGTTTTGCGGGACCGCCCTGCCGAGTGAAAAGCCCTTGCGCAGGAAGACAATTCCTATTAAGACACCTGCTATAAGACCGACCAAACCCACAACAGCATTCAGGTCACCGGCTGCAATCCTTAAGATCATGCGCAGCGGGCAGCCGAGGAAGACCAACAGGCCAATCATGACGAAAAACCCCAGTACAAACCTGGTAAAAGTGCTGGATCCCCCGAGGGACCTGTACTCCTTAGTGAATATCGAGGTGAGAAAAGCGCCCAGCACCAGCCCGATGATTTCAGGGCGGATGTACTGTACGACGGCTGCCCGGTGCAGCCCCAGGCCGCCTGCGATATCGCGCAGGAAACAGGCTATGCAGAGCCCCATGTTTTGCGGGTTGCCCAGCTTGACCAGCGCGAGCGCCATCACCGCGACGATTGCGCCGGTGATGACGATTAAAACATTTCTTTTCAAATAACTGACCTCCTTTTTAACTCTGTACGACAATTTAATAATAATTTCCACCTGTTAATTATACACAATAATCTCTTATGGGTACTATTTGATTATTTTATGCTCATCAGGGAGTTGATAAAAAAGTTTTGTTGTTAATTGAATGACTTACATTGATTTAAATCAAAGCCTATAAAAATTTGATGAACACCAGCACATTATTCGCATAATATGGAAGGAAAAAGGGTGGGGGCAAAGATGTCCGATAAATTAACCGGTTGTTTTGTCAATGAACCTGTTTTGCTGGATAAGCCGGCTCCGGACTTTAGCCCGGAAAAACAGGGCATCAAAAAAACCTTCCTGGCTAAAAGGAAGGTCTGTCAATTTAAAAATAATCATTTTTATTAAGCGCCAGCCTAAAAAACGTGTACTGTCACCAGCAGGACTAATAAAATTACAACCCGGCAGTGGGTTTTGACAGATGGTTTTTGCCTGGAAGCTGTCATAGCCAGAATAATTACAGCCATTAGGACCAACCAGGTTATAATGCCTGTAAAAATCATATTTTGTGATTTTGATAATGCTCTCCAACCCCAGCCGTGCCTGGCCGTCAGGGCTAAAAAGCCGTGCAGGGTCAATACCGCCACGCCGGCCAGCGCCAGGGCGTGATGATAACGGGTAAACATAACGGCTGCCGTGCGCCATATGCGCAGGCGGCGCAG
>JAQVLS010000060.1 GCA_028704035.1 Desulfotomaculaceae bacterium
ATGGCCGGGCCGGTTAGATAAAAGCTCCGACAGCCTTTTCGACAAATCGGATTCATCCAGGCGCCTGTAGAGTTCCCCCTCAACAGCCAGTGAAATTATTCCCGTTTCCTCGGAAACAATTACCGCTACCGCGTCGGAATGCTCAGTGATGCCGATCCCCGCCCTATGCCTCGTGCCAAGGTCGGTGGGAAGGTGAGGGTTTTCACTTAACGGCAGGAAACAGGCCGCTGCGGTGACACGATCGCCCCGGATAATTACTGCGCCGTCGTGCAGCGGTGTTCTCGGCACAAAAATGTTTACCAAAAACTCGGCGGTAAACAGGCCATCAATCTTGACACCAGTATCGATATGCTCTTCCAGGCCGGTCTCCCTTTCAATAATGATCAGGCCACCCATTCTGTTCTTGGACAGTACTGTGGCTGACCTGGTAATCTCAGCAATAATTTTAGCCTGGCCGACATCACCGGAAAAGGTAGTATGATTTAAAAACTTGCCGCGCCCCAGCTTTTCCAGGGCACGCCTCAGTTCGGGCTGAAATACAATCGGCAGGGCCACCACCAGCGCGGTCATTAATTTGCCGAGCAGCCAGTTAATGGTGTACAGGTTAAAAAGGCTGGCAAAGGCGGTAATCACCAGTAAAACAGCAAGTCCTTTGAGCAGTTGGACCGCCCTCGTACCCCTGAGCAGCAACATTAACCTGTACATCAAATAGGCGACGATCAGGATATCTATGACACTGCTTAGGTTGAACCTTAAAATTGCTTTTAAATAATCGAGACTTGGGAGCCAAAACTGCTCCAAAGGTTTAACCCCCTCTAGCTCATGAGGAATATTATGTCTCCATTATATTACAAAAAACCCGCAATACCCTATTTCGGGAAGCGGGAAGCTGTTTCCTGCAGGAAATCTTTATATTTTGTTGCCCTTCTCGATATACCTCTCACCTTTCAATAGTCCAAAAGCCAGGCTGTCCGCCAGCGCCTGCCAGCTGGCCTCAATGATGTTTTCCGACACACCCACCGTGCCCCACGACCTGGCCCCGTCCCCGGTCTCAATATGCACGCGCACAATAGCTCCTGTACCGTCACTTTCATCAATAACTCTGACTTTGTAGTCGGCAAGACGCATCGAGCGGATGCACGGGAAGAAGCTTTCCAACGCCTTTCTCAGGGCGTTGTCCAGCGCATTTACCGGGCCGTTACCTTCTGCGGCGGTATGCACGACCTTTTCGCCGACCCTTATTTTGATGATCGCCTCAGAATATGCGCCGCCGTCCTGCTTGACTTCTACTATCAGCCGCAGAGACTCCAGGTTAAAAGGTTCAACATATCCATCATAAGCTTTTCTCAGCAGCAACTCAAAGGAACCTTCCGCTCCTTCGAACTGAAAGCCCCTGTTTTCCATGTCCTTAATCCCTTCCAGGATGCGCTTTCCTTCCTGGTTCTGCTCATTAATATTGAGGTTTAACTCTTTATACTTGTATAGCAAGTTGGAAATTCCCGACAGCTCGGAAACCAGTACCCGACGGTGGTTGCCTACCAACTCCGGCGCTATGTGCTCATATGACCGAGAGTCTTTCAACAGCGCGCTCACATGCACACCGCCCTTATGGGCAAAGGCGCTGAGACCCACGTATGGCTGGTGAGTATTCGGATTGACATTGGCCACTTCACTAACAAATCGGGACATTTCAGTCAGGTGCGCGATGTTGTCCCGGGGGATGGTCTCAAAACCGCATTTGAGGGTAAGGTTGGGGATGACGGAGCAAAGGTTGGCGTTGCCGCATCTTTCACCATACCCGTTTACAGTGCCATGCACCTGCACGGCGCCGGCCTGCACGGCTATCAGTGAGTTGGCCACAGCCACATCAGCGTCATTATGGGCGTGGATCCCGACCCGGATGCCTAGCTTTTCCACTGCAAGCTCTACCATATCTTTTATTTCCAAAGGCAGGGTGCCGCCGTTGGTATCGCATAAAACAACGGTTGAGGCGCCACCTTCTTTTGCCGCTTTGATTGTGCTCAGTGCGTATTCCGGATTTTCCTTGCAAGCGTCAAAGAAATGTTCGGCATCATAGATTACCTCAAGGCCGCGGCTTTTCAGGTAGGCGATGGAGTCCCTGATCATATCCAAGTTTTCTTCGAGCGAAATACGCAGAGCCTTTACCACATGAAAATCCCACGATTTGCCGAAAATAGTCGCTACCCGTGCGCCGGTATCCAAAATCGACTTAATGTTGACGTCGTTTTCAGCTTTTATCCCCGCTTTCCGGGTCGAACCAAAGGCCGCCAGCTTCGCGTTTTTAAAATTATATCCCCGGATGGAAGTAAAAAAATCAAGATCCTTGGGGTTGGAAAGCGGCCAGCCGCCTTCAATATAATGAAACCCCATTTTATCCAGGTTCTGGGCTATTTTGATTTTGTCTTCACAGGAAAAAGAAATCCCTTCAGCCTGTGAGCCATCGCGCAGCGTCGTATCATAAATTTGAACAAACCGCATTAATTTCACACCATTCTGAAAATAAAATTCATGCTAATCGGGGATAAAAGCATCAGAAATCTAACCTAGTACGCGCTCTATTATCTTATCAGTCATCTCTACTGTGTTTACCGTAGTTTTATCCCGTTCCATAAGGTCTGCTGTCCGATAGCCCTGGTTTAGCACATCAGTGATGGCCCTCTCAATACAGTCAGCTTCCTTATCCAGGTCAAATGAAAAGCGCAGAAGCAGGGCGCCGGAAAGGATGGAGGCAATCGGATTGGCCAGTTGCCGCCCGGCAATATCCGGCGCTGAACCATGCGCCGGCTCGTACAGGGCCGTCCCGCCACCCAGGCTGGCAGAGGCCAGCATGCCCAGAGAGCCGGATAGAACTGAAGCCTGGTCACTGAGGATATCGCCGAACATGTTTTCCGTTACTAGGACATCAAACTGCCCCGGGTTTTTGACCAGCTGCATAGCTCAGCTGTCCACATACATATGATCTAAACTCACGTCCGGCTCATCACGCCCGACAGCCGTGGCCACCTCCCGCCAGAGTCGGGAACTTTCCAGTACGTTAGCCTTATCCACGGAGGTTACCTTACTCTTCCGTTTCCTGGCCAGGTCAAAAGCCACCCGGACGATCCGCTCTATCTCTGAAGTTGTGTACTCCAGCATGTCAACAACCTTTATATTGCCGTCCGGCAGGTTCTCCCTGTACTTTTTGCCGAAATAAAGGCCGCCCGTAAGTTCCCGGACAATTAAAAGATCTACTCCGGCTACAACCTCCGGCTTGAGGGTGGAGGCGTTTTCCAGAGATGAAAAAACCATGACCGGACGCAAGTTGGCAAAAAGCCCCAATTCCTTCCGCAAAGAAAGGATGCCGCCTGCTTCAGGACGCAAGCGCGGTGGCAGGGAATCCCACTTTGGCCCCCCAGCAGCGCCGAACAGGATGGCGTCACTGGCATGACACAGTTCCAGTGTTTCTTTGGGCAGCGGGGTGCCCGCAGTGTCATAGGCGACCCCGCCAACCAGGCCTTCAGTAAAGTCAAACTCCCGGTTAAAACGGCTTCCTACCGTTTTCAGGACCCTGACTGTCTGCGCGGTAACCTCGCTCCCGATACCATCACCGGGTAAAACAGCAATTTTGTACATAACAGTCCTTTCTAAAACGACATTTTCACAGAATTAACAAGATTAGTAAGATTAACAGGATTAAAATAATAAACAAAGTTAATGTTGGATTACAGGGAACAGTTCTCATTGCCGCACATCTTTGGCGGGATAAATCCCTGCCCCTACATTCAACCTTTTTAGGGACTATTTCTTATGGTGTTTAAACCCTAAATCTGTTTTTTAATTAATGATATCTCGTTAATCTTATAATATCCGGTTTATTTAAGCCTGTTAGAGACGTGGCTGATCAAGCCGCCGGCGGTAATTATTTCCTGCATGAACGGGGGCACCGGGACGGATTTATAAATTCTGCCGGTGGTCAGGTTTGTGATTATACCGGTGCCGGCCTCGGCCGCCAGTTCGTCACCATCGCGTATGTCTTCCGCCGCTTCCGGCGATTCAAATATGGGCAGGCCGATATTAAAGGCGTTACGGTAAAAGATCCGGGCGAAAGTCCTGGCGATGACACAGGAAACTCCGGCAGCTTTAATGGCTATTGGGGCGTGCTCTCTAGAACTGCCGCAGCCAAAGTTCTTACCCGCCACAAAAATGTCACCGTTCTTAAAACCGGGCGGAAAGGAGGGTACTGCGCCCTCCATACAATGTTCGGCCAATTCGGCCGGATCTGATGTGTTGAGGTACCGGGCCGGGATGATGGCGTCGGTATCAACATCCGAGCCAAATTTCCACGCCCTGCCTTTAAACTCCATTGTCACTTCACCTCCCATGGTCCGGCTATGCGTCCAAGAATAGCCGAGGCTGCGGCAACTGCCGGATTGGACAAATAAACTTCGCTCTCAATGTGCCCCATCCTGCCTACAAAGTTGCGGTTAGTTGTGGCAATGCAGCGCTCACCGCCGGCCAGGACACCCATGTGTCCGCCCAGACAGGGGCCACAGGTGGGGGTGCTGACTGCGGCGCCGGCCCTGACAAAAGCTTCAATTAAACCTGCCTCGAGGGCCTGCAGGTAAATATCCTGTGTTCCCGGTAATATGATCAGGCGAACATTTCTATGAACCTTTTTGCCCTTCAGCACCTTTGCCGCTTCCCTCATGTCTTCGATTCGCCCGTTTGTGCATGAACCAATCACTGACTGATCAATCTCAACATGGCCGGCCTCGCTGACAGCCCGGCTGTTTTCCGGCAGGTGCGGGAAAGCTACCTGCGGCTCAATCTTTGAGGCGTCATATTTATAGACCTTTGCGTATTCCGCATCCGGGTCACTTTGATAAAACCTGTAAGGCCGCCGATAGCGCCCTTCCACGTAAGCCCTGGTGATCTCGTCAGGCGGGACTAAACCGTTTTTCGCCCCGGCCTCAATAGCCATGTTGCACATGGAAAAACGCCCGTCCATGGAAAGGTTCTCGATGGTGGGACCGGTAAACTCTAGGGCCTTGTACAGCGCTCCGTCCACACCGATATCACCTATAATACGCAGGATCAGATCTTTGCCGCCGACCCACGGTTTTAATTCACCTTCAAAAACAAATTTTATCGACTCGGGCACCTTCAGCCAAGTGTAACCCAGGGCCATGGCAGCCGCTATGTCGGTGCTGCCCATGCCGGTAGAAAAGGCGCCCAGGGCGCCGTAGGTACAGGTATGTGAATCTGCCCCGATCACCAGGTCACCGGGACCGACCAGTCCCTGCTCCGGCAGCAGGCAGTGTTCAATACCCATCCTGCCGACATCAAAATAGTTAACTATTTGGTGCTCCCTGGCGAATTCCCTGATCATTTTCGACTGCTCGGCTGACTTAATATCTTTATTTGGCGTAAAGTGATCCGGGACCAGGGCTATCCGTTCCCGGTCAAAGACATCCGCAGATCCTATTTTATTAAATTCTTTGATGGCGACCGGCGCGGTGATATCGTTTCCCAGCACCAGGTCAACTTTGGCATTGATTAACTCGCCCGGTACAACTTGATCTGTGCCGGCGTGAGCTGCCAGGATTTTTTCAGTAATTGTCATCGGCATCAGTTTTCCACCTCTTTTTGTTCAGTCTGCTTGGCGGCAGCTGTCCGGTCCACATGGATCATCTTGTTCACTGCGTTTACATAAGCCTTGGCGCTTGCTTCCAGAATATCGGTACTGATGCCACGGCCAAGAAAGACCTTTACCCCATCGGTGGTGATTTTCAGGTTAACGTCACCAATGGCGTCCTTGCCTGAAGTGACAGCGTTGATACCCCAGTTGATCAAGGTGCAGTTGATCCCGGTAATTTTGTCCACCGCCTTGCAGATGGCGTCTACCGGGCCGTTGCCGCAGGCTGCCTCTTCAAAAAGCTGCTCATCCCGCCTTAAACCTACTGTCGCTGTAGGCACGACAGCTGTACCGCTGGAAATATGCAGGTATTCCAACGTGTAAGAATGTGGGAGGGCGCTCATCTGTTCTTCTATGACCGCTTCAATGTCCTCGCCGGTGATATTCGTCTTTTTATCCGAAAGCTTTTTAAAACTGGCAAATGCGTTGTTTAGTTCCTCCTCGGAAAGAAAATAGCCCATATCTTCCAGCCGCTGGCGGAAAGCATGCCGCCCCGAGTGTTTTCCTAACACCAGGTTGCTGCTGCTGATGCCGACCATGGCCGGGTTCATAATCTCATAGGTAGTGCGTTCTTTCAGCATACCGTCCTGGTGAATACCGGCCTCGTGGGCAAACGCGTTGTCACCGACTACCGCCTTGTTGGCCTGAACTCTCATGCCGGTAAGGGTGCTTACCAGCCTGCTGGTCCGGTAAATTTCTTCCGTGCGGGCGCCAGTAAAGAATCCAAGGTTGTCTTTCCGTGTATGTAGGGCCATGATCACTTCCTCGACGGCGGCATTCCCAGCCCGCTCCCCGATGCCGTTTATAGCCCCCTCAACCTGCCTTGCGCCGTTTATTACAGCAGCAAGCGAGTTGGCGACCGCCAGGCCAAGATCGTTATGGCAGTGCACGCTTACAATAGCCTTTTCTATCCCTGTAACCCTGTGACAGATATCATTGATAAAACCGCCCCATTCACCCGGGATGGCGTAACCGACCGTATCGGGGATGTTTACAGTAGTAGCCCCTGCCTCTATAACCGCGGCTAAAACCTGACACAGGTAGTCAAAATCAGTACGCGAGGCGTCCTCGGCGGAAAATTCAATGTCGCTAGTGTATAACCTGGCCCGCTTAACCGCAGCCACAGCCGCTTCCAGTACCTGCTCTCTGGTCATGCGCAGCTTGTATTTCAAATGGATATTCGAGGTTGCAATGAAGGTGTGTATACGGGCCTGCTCGGCATGGCGTACCGCTTCCCAGGCCCGGTCAATATCCTTAAACTCGGCCCGGGCCAGACCCGCCACGGTGATCCCTTTGACCTTACGCGCGATGGCGCTGACGGATTCAAAATCTCCCGGCGACGAAATAGGAAATCCCGCCTCAATTATGTCCACGCCCAGCCTGGCCAACTGCTGGGCTATCTGAACTTTTTCTCCTATGGTCAGGCTGACGCCGGGTGACTGCTCTCCGTCCCTCAGTGTGGTATCAAAAATATAAACACGCTGGCTCATAATTTCTCCCTCATCATTTCATCCTATAGCCTCATCGATATTGGAACCATCCAGAACCATGGGCAGCACGTCTTCCTCCCGGTCAACAATGCAGTTAACCATTACCGGCGCGACAGAGTTTAATACTTGCGGCAGTATTTCAAGCAACTGCTCCGGGGTTTCGATGGTGTAACCGTCCATCCCGTAAATGCGCCCGAGTTCAACAAAATCGGGATTAAACTTGAAATCCACGGCAATATATCTGCTTTCACAATAGAATTCCTGCAGTTGGCGAACCATACCAAGGCGGTTGTTGTTCAATATAAAAATTTTCAGCGGCAGCTTCTGCTCGGCGGCAGTGCCCAGTTCCTGCATGGTCATCTGAATGCCGCCGTCGCCAACCACCATGATCACCTGTCTATGGGGCGCTCCCAATTGGGCGCCTACAGCTGCAGGCAGGCAAAAGCCCATCGCCCCAAGACCGCCGGAAGATATAAAACTGCGCGGTTCATTAAAACGCATGTACTGCGCCGCCCACATCTGGTGCTGCCCTACGTCGGTAACCACAATGGCGCTGTCATCCTTATATTCGTTAAGTTTTTCTACCACAAATTGTGGTTTTAATGTGCCGTCTTGTTTATACCGCAGGGGCATTTCTTCTTTAAGCCAACAAATTCTTTCCATCCAGGCGGTATTTTCCTTCTTTTCCAGGTGGGGTAAAACAGCCCTCAGCACATTTTTCACATCACCGACGATGGGCAGTTGAGTGATAACGTTTTTGCCGATCTCGGCGGGGTCAATATCAATGTGTATAATTTTGGCGGAAGGCGCGAACCCGCTGGTTTTTGAAACTACCCGGTCGTCAAAACGGGCGCCCACAGCGATCAGGCAGTCACACTCCGTAACAGCCTGGTTGGCATAGCGAGTGCCGTGCAGCCCCAGCATACCGAGAAAAAGAGGGTGGTCGCCCGGAAAACTGCCCAGACCCATCAGAGTATGGGTCACCGGGGCGCAAATGGTTTCTGCCAGCTGAAGCAGTTCAGGCGCGGCGTTGGATATCCGGACACCCCCACCGGCGTATATAACCGGACGCTGGGATCTCATCATTATTTTGGCGGCCTGCTGCACCATTGCGGAATGCCCTTTGATAGTCGGCTTGTACCCGGGCAGTTCCACTTTTTTGGGATACTTGAACTTTATTTTCGCCTGTGCTACATCTTTTGGCAGGTCTATCAGCACCGGGCCCGGCCGGCCGGTGGAAGCCAGGAGAAATGCTTTTTTA
>JAQVLS010000061.1 GCA_028704035.1 Desulfotomaculaceae bacterium
ACTCCCTGCTGGCAGAGGTGCAGGAACTAAAAAACAAAGCGCGGGAAATGGAGGAGGAGAACGTACGTCTGCGGAAAGAGCTTGCCGCCATTTACCGCGAGGGGTTGGGTGAAGGAACCGGCGGCGGGGCAGGTAGCTTGAAAAGAGGGTTTTTTAACCTACTGGGGCTGTACGACCATGGGTTCCATATCTGCAACATTTATTTTGGGCGGAAAAGAACAGGAGATTGTCTTTTCTGCATGGCCTTTTTGAGAAAAGAACAGGAGACTGCGGAAGAAGTGAGCAACCAAGCGTGAGGGTTGTAGGTACGGCTTTAGCCGAAAGCGGAATGGGGATACATCTCTCTAATAGGTATTCCCCTGGGGTCGGAGGTATGTCCCCGATGGGATGGCTGGGGTGTGTTACGAAAATGATTATTAAAGTATCAAATGGTGGTGAGTCCAAACCCTTGACTGAGGATGCGAAGGGAACACTTTATATCTGCGCGACGCCTATCGGCAACCTGGAGGATATCACTCTCAGGGTGCTGCGGATACTGCGGGAGGTCGATCTGATCGCCGCGGAAGATACCCGCCATACCCGTAAACTCTTAAGCCATTTTCAAATTCATACACCGCTTACAAGCTATCACCGGCATAACTGTAAAATGAAGGGAGAATATCTCTTGCGCCTGATGTCGGCAGGTAAGAATATTGCGCTTGTATCTGATGCGGGCATGCCCGGTGTTTCCGATCCCGGAGCGGAATTGGTGGCTGAGGCTGTGAAAAATGGCTGTGCGGTAACTGCGGCGCCGGGGCCCAGCGCCGCAGTTACCGCCCTGGTGGTTTCGGGGCTGCCTACCGATTCATATGTTTTTGCGGGGTTTCTTCCCGCAGCTAAAAAAGCCCGCGCGGAGAAATTGCAAGAGCTATCCCGCCAGCAGTGGCCCATGATCTTTTATGAAGCTCCGCACCGAATAAAGGAAACACTGGCAATACTATTAAAAGCCTTTGGCAACCGCCCGGCCGCCGCAGTAAGAGAGCTGACCAAACTACACGAGGAAGTGATCAGGGGGCCTTTAGAAGAATTAGCGGATCATTTTAATACAGTTGAACCGAGGGGTGAATTCACCCTGGTCGTGGCCGGGGCGCCGGAAGAAATTCCATCCGAACAGGAGACTGCCTGGCGGCATATTGGGGCGGCGGTACACGTTTCCATGTTGGAAGCAGAAGGAATGGAACGGAAAAAGGCCGTCCAAGAGGTTGCCCGCCTGCGCGGCCTTCCCAAAAAAGATGTTTACCGCCTGGTGGTTGAGGATAAAAAGTCTAAATAAGCCTAAAAAAATGAGAGATTAAATCTCTCTGTAAATAACTGTCGATTTTTAGATTGCCTTGGCTTTTTCAAACATGGCCATGGCGCATTCGCGGCAAACCAATTTGTTTTTGTAGTGTTGCACTTCGGAAGCATTGCCGCAGAATACGCAGGCAGGCTCATACTTTTTAAGGATAATTTTCTCGGCGTCGACATATATCTCAAGTGCGTCTTTTTCGTCGATTCCCATTGTGCGTCTCAGTTCAATGGGAATGACCACCCGGCCGAGCTCGTCTACCTTTCTGACAATACCAGTTGATTTCATAATATCTATCCCCCCCTTTCAACAAATTTCGACAAATATATAAAAATTTTTACAAGTAAATGGTACCAACAATTCCATTAAGAGTCAAGGTATTTTTGTAAATTTCTACAATTATTTTCTATCTATGGCGACAACTTGACAAAAAAGGCGCATTAATCTAGAATCTAAAATAGTGATTTTTTAATAGGTTGAAAAGCGATGAAGGGAAGAGTAAGCCAGTTTAAGGTATCCGGACAGCGAGCGGGAGTAGGTGGAAGCCCGCCGGAACAAGTTGGCTGAACATGGCCCTGGAGTTGCCCTGCTGAATAACAGTAAGCAGGGCCGGTATTAGCCCCGTTAACTAAGCTTGGGTATCGGGGAATTTCCTCGTACCTGGTAAGGCCGGCGCCGCAAGGTTCCGGTAAAAAGGGTGGTACCGCGAAAATTAAAACTTCGCCCCTCGTAAAACAGGGGCGGGGTTTTTTGTTTTAATTAAGATTACAGAAAGGAAGGTAAGGCATGAGCAAGGGGACATTCTACATCACCACACCGATCTATTATCCCAGCGGAAATTTGCATATCGGACACGCTTACACTACTGTGGCGGCGGACGCCATAGCCCGCTTTAAAAAAATGACCGGATACGAAACACGTTTTTTAACAGGTTCCGATGAACACGGACAAAAAATCGAACGGGTGGCCAAAGCCGGCGGCAAAACACCACAAGAATTTGTGGATGAGGTTGTGGCCGGCATTAAAAACCTCTGGAGGAAATTGGAGGTGGATTACGACGACTTTATCCGGACCACCGAAGATCGCCATAAAAGTGTGGTATCAGCTGTATTTCAGAGGCTGTACGACCAGGGGGATATATATAAAGCCAGTTATGAAGGATGGTACTGTACGCCCTGCGAGGCTTTCTGGGTCGAAAGCAGGCTGGAAGACGGTAATTGCCCGGACTGCGGGCGCCCGGTAGAACTGCTCCAGGAGGAAAGCTATTTTTTCAAGATGTCCAAGTATGCCCAGCGCCTGCTGCGGCATATTGAAGAACACCCGGAATTTATCCAACCTACCACCCGGCGCAACGAAATGGTCAGTTTTATTAATAGCGGACTGGAGGACCTGTGCGTTTCCAGGACGACGTTTAACTGGGGCATACCTGTGCCTTTCAACTCTGAACACGTGATTTATGTTTGGGTGGACGCCCTGACCAACTACATTTCTGCCCTGGGCTACGGCACGGAGGATGACAACCTGTTTAAAAAATACTGGCCGGCCGATGTGCACCTGATGGGCAAGGATATTGTACGTTTTCACAGTATCATTTGGCCGATGCTCTTAATGGCTTTGGGCATCGAACTGCCCAGGCAGGTGGTGGGCCACGGCTGGATACTGCTTGACAGTGGTAAAATGTCCAAGTCCAAGGGGAACGTAGTGGACCCGTTGATACTGATTGACAAATACGGTGTCGACTCCATCCGCTATTACCTGCTGCGAGAGATGCCTTTCGGGGCGGACGGGTCTTACAGCGAGGACGCCCTGGTGGAAAGGATTAATAAGGACCTGGCCAACGACCTGGGCAACCTTGTCAGCCGCTCCATAGCAATGGTGGAAAAATATTTCAAGGGGCAAGTCCAATCGCCTTCAGCGCCGGCGGTCCCAGATCAGGATTTGATCGATCTGGCCGAACAAACCCCTGCTATTGTTGAAGAGTTAATGGACAGGTCCGATATTTCCGGCGCCCTGGCCGCCATCTGGCGCCTGGTTGGGCGAGCCAACAAATATGTAGATGAAACCGCCCCCTGGGCTCTGGCCAAAGACCCGGCTAAAAATGAACGGCTTGCCACTGTAATGTATAACCTGGCTGAATCACTTCGTTTCATCACTGTCATGGTGTCGCCGTTTATGCCCCACCTGCCTGATAGGGTCTGGAGCCAGTTGGGCATCGCCGGACGGTCTGAACTGCATACCTGGGGGGCTCTGTCCTGGGGCAGGTTGCCGGCCGGCACTGTTGTAAAGCGCGGCCCGGCTTTATTCCCACGGATCGATACCGCAGGCAAGAAGTAAATTAACGAGGACATTCCAATTGGGGACATACCTGGCCCCAAAAGCAGGCCCAAAACAGAGGTGTACCCCGCCAAAGATGTGCGGCTGAAGCCGCACCTACGCAAACCACGCAGAGATAAAAAGTAGGGTTTTTGTTTTTTTTAATAATGAAAGGAAAACTTTAATATGAATGTGTTTGACACGCACGCCCACCTGAACGACAAGGCATATGACGCGGACCGGGACGAAATGATCCAGCGCGCCCGCCAGGCCGGGATTACGCTTATTGTAAATATCGGCTTCAACCTGACATCGTCCCGCGAATCAATAGACCTTGCTGACAGCTACGATCTAATTTACGCCTCTGTGGGTATTCACCCCCATGATGCGGCCGAAGCCGGCCCTGGTTATCTGTTGGAACTGCAGAAAATGGCCCGACATCCGAAGGTGGTGGCAATCGGGGAAATCGGCTTGGATTATTTCCGGGATCTTTCACCACGCCCGGTGCAGCGGAAAGTTTTTCTAGAACAGATGGCGCTGGCTAAAAAACTACAAAAACCCATTATTATTCATGACCGTGATGCACACGGCGATATGATGGATATTTTGAGAAAGGAAAAACTGGGGCCGGCCGGCGGGGTTATGCATTGTTATTCAGGCAGCTGGGAAATGGCCAGGGAATTACTGGCTATGGGGTTTTATCTTTCTATCGCTGGTCCGGTTACTTTTCCCAACGCTTCGAAGTCGAAAGAAGTGGCCGCTAAAGTACCCGCGGACCGCCTGCTGATCGAAACAGACGCCCCTTATCTAGCCCCCATGCCTTACCGGGGCAGGCGGAATGAACCGGCGCATATACTTTATACCGCCGCAGAAATTGCCAGGCTGCGGGGAATAAAAAAAGAAGATTTAGTACAGATGTGTGCAGAAAACGGCAGGAAATTATTCCGAATTGCTTGAATAAATAGTAAAGTATAAGTGAAGGGTTACCAAGGATGGTTTTTTAATATGGTTTTTTAGTAAAGGGGGAGAGTTATGGCTGAGCAGAGGAAAAAAGGTTTAATCCTGGTAAACACGGGCAACGGCAAAGGTAAAACCACCGCCGCGCTGGGCATGGCGCTCAGGGCCTGGGGGCAGGGAATGAAGGTGCTAGTACTACAGTTTATCAAAGGCGGCTGGAAATATGGAGAATTGAAAGCCGCTGAAAAACTCGGGCCAAACTTTGAAATACGTCAGATGGGTGAGGGATTCATCAAGGGACCGGGTGATCAATCCCTGGAAGAGCATCGCCATGCTGCGGTGAAAGCCCTGGCGGCGGCTAAAACAGAAATCTCCTCCGGCAAGTACGACCTGATCATCCTGGACGAGATACTTTACGCGATCAACTACGGGCTTGTCGCTCTTCCCGACACCCTTGAGTTAATGGCAAAAAAACCTGAGGACCTGCACCTAGTTCTGACCGGCCGCAACGTTCCGCCGGAGATCGTCGAGCGGGCTGACCTGGTTACTGAAATGCGGGAGATAAAACACCATTATAACAAAGGGATACCCGCCCAGAAGGGTATTGAATTTTAAGGCTCGGATTAGAACAGTAAATTTTTAAAGATAATTTAAGAAAAGGAGGGTTTGCTGGATGCGACAGGTGCCCGCTATAATAGCATGGATTGTTAATGCTTTTGAAAACAGCAGCCAACACTCCGAATACTACATTGACCTGCAGACGGGCGACGTTAAGTTTTTTTCACCCCTGGATTTCCCCGAACATACAGAGGTTATGAGAAAGCTTGATCAGCAGACCGAACGGTTCGTCAGACTGCCAAAGATTGAAAAAGAATTTTCTTTGCAGGTAAAAAAAGATTATATAGCAACCATAGAGGATCAGAATTTAAAAAACCAGCTGGAAAATGAGCTTGAAACAGATGCGAGATATAGGGGAATCCTGATGGGCTACGAAGATGAGCGGCGCCAGTGGTATAAGTTCCAAAATGGAAAGTATGCAGATTACTTAAAAGAATGGTTCAAGGGAAAAGGAATAGAGCTTGTAGAAAAATAACCTGATTGGGGAATCTCCGGCCCCTTCAATAGGGGACATACCTCAACATGCTGAAATACTCATGAGAGAGGCGTGTCCCCGTTCCATTTATGGCGCCATGGTAGTTACATAGATTTGTTTCCCCTCTTTTATCTGCATGACAGCCACCGGTTTGATTGGATTGCCTTCGCTGTCGAAGGATATTCTGCCGCTTACTGCCGGGAAATTTTCAGTTGCCTGGAGGGCTTCCTTGATTAAGACAGGGTCGTTGCTGTTGGAAACCTTGATGGCGTTCAGAAGCAGGTTGGTGGCGTCGTAGTACAGGGTAGAGCGGGAGTCCGGCACTGTGCCGTATTTGGCCTTGTAATCCTCCACCCATTTCTTAATTTCCGGCCTGGGGTCATTGGCTGAAAAATGATTGGTAAAATAACCGCCTTCCATGGCGCCTTCATATTCAGTTGAATCCCAGCCGTCGCCACCTATAAATATAGCGTTAATATTTTTCTCCCGGGCTTGTTTGGTAATCAGGCTGACCTTCTGGTAAAGATCCGGCAGATACAAAACATCGGGTTTCAGCCTAGCGATATTATTCAATGCATCAGAGAAATCATCATCGTTTTGCAGGTAGGAGGCAAAAGCCAGGATTTTACCTCCTGATTCTGTAAAAGCATTCTGAAAAGAGGCCGCCAGCCCGGTGTTATAATAGCCGTCTTCCCTGTTATAAAGTATCGCGGCTGTTTTAGCTTTCAGGTTGTCCGCAGCAAACCTGGCCGCGATTGTACCCTGATAAGGATCTATGTAGCAGGCGCGAAAAACATAATCCTTGCGTACGCCGTTCTCCAGTGTTACTGCCGGGTTAGTTGCGGTAGTGGCAACCATAACGACCTTGTTGTCATTGGCTATCCGTGAGATTGGCAGGGTTGTCCTGTGACTTAAGGAACCGACCAACCCTGTAATCTTATCTTCTGCAATCAATTTGGTGACGCCATCGGCAGCTTCAGCGGCATCGTTGCGGTCATCCAGAATTATAGCTTCAATTCTATAGTCGCCAACTTTGCCGCCCGACTGTTCAACAGCAAGGTTAAAGGCGTTTTTTGTGGACTCGCCAAAGGTTTTCATGTCTCCGGAAAGGGGCCCGGCAAAGGCGATTTTTATAACTTTTTCATCCTGTTGGCGCGGTTCTTTAACGCCGCCGGTACAACCGGCGACAATTAATGCCGGGACCAGCGCTAAGAACGCCAGAAGCATGATAAGCCTGAATTTATACATATAAATCATTCCCTCCATATTGTTTCCACATTATACTATAAATTGCGTAAAATTAATAACATGATCATTAATAATTAAATAATTAATTATTAAAAAAAGACAGTGCTGTAAAAACATGATCAAAATTATAGTATTTATTAGCTAAAAATTCTTCGTCTCGTATAGTTTTCCTTGTTGATAATTTTAAAACAATAGCAACAACTACCATCTATTGTAATATCATACAAAAAACGACATAAGTAAACCCTGTTCAAAACTGACAACTCATAGTAATATATAAAAGTGTTGGAATATCGGTTCTGAACAGGTTGGCCGGCAAACAAAAAAACATGATTAAATTGAGAAGCAATCTGTTGAAAAATTTCTTTTAATGGATGTAGAGCCGGTCCTGTTTAAAAGGAGGCATTTGATGAGTTGGAAAAAGTCTTTGTTAGGTTGGCGGGGAAGCGCAGGTTATAAAAAATTGTGCGTTGAGAAAAACCGGGATATTCTAAAGGCAGCTGTCGCAACAATGGTTGTATTATTTGTTTTTGCCGTTGGTGTCTGGGCAGAAAAATCAGTGGTAATTATTGACGACGGTAAGGAGCATGCGGTCAGGACCTATGCAAGTACAGTAGGGAGCGTTTTAGCGGCGAAAGATATTGTCCTGTTAAATAATGATGAAGTAACGCCGTCATTAGACTCGGCCCTGGTAAGCGGCATGGTGATCACAGTCGACAGGGCAGTGGATGTAAGCATTAGCGTGGACGGGCAGATATTGCCGGTGAGGACCCAGTGTCGTGTAGTTGGTGATCTGCTTGATGAAGCGGCCATCGTGCCGGGCCCGGAAGACCAGGTGAGCCCCGCCCGGGATGCTGCTGTTACAGCGGGTATGAATGTTGTTGTAGCAAGGGTTGTTACTAAAACTGAAGCAAAAGAAACTGTGATAAATTTTGAAACAAAACAGAAATACACAGTTAATCTGCCACAGGGCACCACCCGGATAGCTGAGGAGGGCAGGAATGGTACCGCACAGCAGACCTGGCTGGTTAAATACAAGGACGGAATTGAGATAGCCCGGCAGTTGCTCTCGAGTAAAACAATTACTCCTCCGGTTAACCAGTTAGTTATGGTGGGCAGCGGCCTGGTTGTGTCCAGGGGCGGTGAGAATATCAGGTATGCCGAGGCCATTAATATGGTAGCGTCGGCTTATACCCATACGGGGTATAATACCAGCTGCGGAGTTGCTCCTTACTATGGTGTGGTAGCGGTTGACCCGGCATTTATACCTTTGTGGACGAAGCTATATGTGGATGGGTATGGTTATGCTACTGAGCTGGACGTGGGCGGTAGCATTAAAGGAAACAGGATTGATCTTTTTTTTGAATCATATGTCGAGGCTATGAGCTGGGGTATAA
>JAQVLS010000062.1 GCA_028704035.1 Desulfotomaculaceae bacterium
AAGGCGACATAATTCATATAAAAAGCGCCCGCCAGGCCGGTGAAAAAAGCGCTCGGCAACAGGGCCAGGTTTTTATAAAGCGTGGTGGGTATGCCCAGGGAGGTAGCCGCGTCCTGGTCCTCTCTGATGGAAACCAGGTAATAGCCGATCTTGGAGTGCACGATCAGGTATGTCACCAGCAGGGTGACTGCCAGCATGCCCAGCCCGGCGTAATAATAAATGATTTTTGACGTGATCGAGGGCATGATCAAAATTCCCTTGGCTCCGTTTGTAAATTCTGTCATATTCAAAAATACCAGCCGGAATATCTCACCCAGCGCCAGGGTGGCCAGAGCAAAATACGGCCCCCTTAAACGGAAAGCAATGGCGCCGATGGGCAAAGCTATTAACATGGACATCACCGGACCCAGGATTAACCCCCACCAGGGAGAAAGACTATAGTGCAGGGTTAAAATGCCGGCAGAGTAGGCGCCTACGCCAAAGAAAGCGGCATGGCCGAACGAAACCTGCCCCGCGTAACCACTGAGAAGATTCCAGGCGGTGCCGATAGTCGCCCAAA
Source organism: Desulfotomaculaceae bacterium (assembly GCA_028704035.1). Taxonomy (GTDB): domain Bacteria; phylum Bacillota; class Desulfotomaculia; order Desulfotomaculales; family Pelotomaculaceae; genus Syntrophopropionicum. Next base: position 560 of record JAQVLS010000062.1, read on the forward strand.
TTAAGACCAGGATCAGAATATGCTGCTGGTAAGGAGCATTAATAACCAGCGGCAACACAACTGCGATTAGAGCAAAAACAACTGTCATCAATATATTTTTGTTTAACATATTTTTATCACCTCTTCACTAAACTCCTTATACCACCCGGCAGGAACAAAAGCACCAGTATAAACATCACCAATCCGACCACGTCTTTATAGCCCATGGAAATATAGGTGGCGCCGAGAGACTCCGAGAGTCCGATGACCAACCCGCCGATAGCGGCGCCCCAGGTGCTGCCCAAACCGCCGAGGATGGTAATGATAAAGGATTTAGCCGTAAACAGGTGTCCGACATCCGGGAAAAGGTAAAACATCGGCAGGAGGAGCGAGCCGCCGGCGGCGGCCAGGGCCGCGCCCAGGCCAAACGTAATCATTGTGATTTTTGAAGAGTTAACACCCATAAAAACAGCGGCGTCCCTGTCCTGCGAAGTTGCCCTGATTGACTTGCCGAGATCTGTTTTAGTCAGGAACATGTGTAAAAAGAACGTGAAAGTCATAGCAATGATGAACCCGATCACCAGGGGCACGCTTATCGACATGTCGCCGAGAAAAACTGTGTTCGAGGAATAGCTGGTGACGACCGAGCGGTAGTCGGATTTAAAGAACAGGCGGATGCCTTCTGTTAAGACCAGCATGATGCCGACCGTGAGCAGCACCTGGTTTTCAGGCAAAATAGAATCCACCTCAACCAACCGGTTAATCATATACTTTTGAATAAGGCAACCAAGCAAAAACAGTACCGGCATAGCTATAAACATGCCAATATACGGGTCAATGCCATAATTTGTGGAACAGATATAGGTCACATACATTCCTACCATTACCAGGGCGCCGTGCGCCAGGTTGATGATCTTCATCACACCCATGATCAAGGTCATCCCAATGGCGATCAGCGAGTACATGCCGCCAAGCAGTATACCGCATATTACCGTCTGGCCGAATTTAATCCAAGCGTCTTCCAAAGTTTACCCCACCTCCGTTATGCAAAAAAGCAAAAAGCGTTATTTGGGCTACAAACGGAAGGAGCGTTAGCTCCTTCCGTTCTGCCGAATATTTAATTTAATACCTGAGTGTTATCTCTCGCCCCATTTCGGGACAGGGTAAACATAGCTGGCCGATTTAACGTCTTCCGGCCATATAACTTCCAGTTTCCCTTTTGACCACTGGACAACATAGGTATTGGGCTTGTTCTGGTTGGTGAAGCCGTCCCAGTCCTCGAACTTGATCGGCCCCATGATGGTCTGGATGTCAGTCTGCTTCAGAGCCTTCTGAATACCCTCGTTGGTCAGGTCGGTGGCCCTGCCCAGGGCGTCGGCTATTACATACATCGTGGCATATGCCTGCGCGCCATGGTAATCAGGCTCTTTTCCAAACTTCTGCTTGTATTTTTCAAAATAGTCCTTCGCGCCCGGCCAGGCAACGTTCGGCACCCACAGGCTGGTAGAAGCGACATAGTCCGAAGCAGCTCCGGCGTTTTGGTAGAACTCAGGCATGGTGTACCCTGCGCCGTTACCGACAAAAAGCTTGGTGTTAAAATCAAGCTCTTTCATCTGCTTCACGATCATGGAGGCGTCCATGACATAGGAAGTCGCGAAAATCATATCCGGGTTGGTACTTCTCAGGTTGGCCAGCATCGGCTTGAAATCGATGGCGCCGTGCTCGTAAGCCTGGTCAAAAACAATATTGATACCTCTCTTTTGGCATTCTGTCCGGAAACCTTTGGATGAAGATGTGCCAAAATCCGTGTTTTCAAAAATGATGGCCACGCTATGCGGATCGACTACTTTTTCCATCATATCCCAGAAAGCACCGGTGTACTTGCTGGCAGGCGCTGCGGTTCCCCGGAAAACATAGTTCCAGCCCTGCCTGGTAATGTCGTCGGATGATCCGGTAACAATAAGGAACGGTGTATTCAGCGTCTGGGCCGAGCCTGCTATCACGTTGGTGCAGGCGCTGCTGTAACCGCCGCTGAGCATAGCGACCTTGTCCTGGTTGACCAGCTTTTCAGTCGCGGACCTGGCCACGTCCTGCTTACCCTGGTCGTCTTCGTACATCATCTTAATCTCTTTACCGCCGACAGTAGTTTTACCAGCAGCCTTCAGCTCTTCATATGCCATCTCAAACGAATTCATTTCCATCTCGCCAAACATGGCCTCGCTGCCGGTCAGCGGCAGAATTACCCCGACTTTCACTGCGTCCGCGCTGTCGCCGTCACCGCCACAGCCGGTGGTAACGAGCGCCAGAAAAGATACAAGCAACAATACAGTTAATATCTTCCTATACTTTTTCACTAATATCCTCCTTATTAAATAGATTTTTTATGTAACCATTAAAGTTGCCCTATTAGTTAAACACCATACCAGTTACCTTTTCACCAGATGCAAACAGTATAACAAAATAACAAGTGATTTCTTTAATCACCTCCATATTGATATTTATATTAATATGAACCCAAATAATATCTTGCGGAGCATAAATGTTATTAATAACGTTGAAAAGATTTACGTGTTTGGTGTGTTTCACATATACTTTTTAGTACATATGACTTCCCTGACAGGCACTTAATATTGTATACAATAATCATTCATTTTCATTTTTAGCATAATTATTATAACATAATAATTATACGCCTCGTTAAAAAAATCACATGTTTTATCTGTATTCGGAATGTATACTGAATACTTGGATACATGAATACGGTAATACAGTATGGTAAATTCATTAATGTGACATATAATTAAAATATTTTACTATCTCGACAGAATATCAGTCCTGGAGCTCTGGATTTCACGATAAAAAGAGATGCCGGTAAGCGACGTCTCTCGAAAACCCTTCATATAATTGCATTTTGCCTGGCCCATGGGGTTTGCAGCCAGGATGCTCCATCTGTTTCTAGCCAACCATGATTTTTTCCTCAGGATAGCGCAAGCGTGTCTTTTGTTTGGCCCTAGCCATGGCGAAAGCCAGGGTCAGCGGGCCCAGCCTGCCCAGGAACATGGTCATAATTATTAAAATCCTGCCGAATACGGTGAGGTGGGGTGTTAAGTTCATGGTCAGGCCAACCGTGCCGAAAGCCGATGTCGCTTCAAACAATAACGCCAGAAAATCAGCTTTTTCTGTAATTGACAACAGCAGTGACACAAAAGTTACAAGACCGGCGGCAAGCAGGAGGATAGCCAGGGATTTGTTGATTTGGTCCTGTCCAATGCGGCGCTGAAAAACCTCGGTATTTTCCTTTCCCCTGATCATGCGCCAGACAGAAACAGCGAGAGCGCCAAATGTGGTGGTTTTGATACCGCCTCCGGTAGAACCGGGGGAGGCGCCGATAAACATCAAAATAACTATTAAAAACTGGGTGGCCGAGTGAAGCGCCCCTATATCAATTGTATTGGCTCCCGCCGTCCTGGGCGTGACTGCCTGGAAGTAAGACGCCAGCACCTTGCCCAGCGGGCTGAGGCCCTGCAGGGTGTTGTTGTACTCAAGAAGATAGATTATAATTGTTCCGGCTAAAATTAAGAAACCACTGACGGAAAGGACCAATTTTGTGTGCAGCTGCAGGCGGCCGAATTCCTTAAAATGCTTGACAATATCGACAATAACACTAAAACCTATGCCGCCCAGGATGATCAGGGTGGTTATACAGAGAGTAACGGTAGCGTCACCGGCGTAAGCGGTAAGGCTCTGGAACTCGCCAAAAAGATCAAAGCCGGCGTTATTAAAGGAAGATATGGAATGGAAAAGGCCAAACCACAAGCCCTTCTGCCAGCCCAGGTCATATGACCAGCGAAGCGAGAGAATAGCCGCGAAACTTACCTCAGTCACAAATGTAAAGAAAAGGACATACCTGGCCAGCCTGACAATCCCTGCCAGGCTGGTATAGTTCATGGATTCCTGGATGATCAGGCGCTGTCTCAGGCCGATGCGGCGGCCTAAAAGCAGGTAAAGAAATGTCGCCATGGTCATAAAACCCAGGCCGCCAACCTGGATTAAGGTCAGAATCACTATATGACCGAAGGTCGTCCAGTGAGTCCCCGTGTCCACTAATACCAGGCCGGTTACACAAACGGCGGAGGTCGCCGTAAAAAGAGATGTTAAAAAGTTTGTATCCTTCCCGGGCTGCACAGCCATGGGCAGTGTCAGCAAAATGGCTCCGAGAAAAATAATCGCGGCAAAGCCCAAGACCAGAATCTGCGCGGGAGTTGCCCGCAGCATAAATTTTCTCTTTCCTCCGCCGGTTCCCGAGAGGATGTACTCATCCCCGTCATTTATTTCCACGGTTATTTCTCCCGCACATCATCATTAATTAAGTATAGCCTTGGTGTAAAACAGATCAGCCCACAATAATATGCTCTTTTACGTAATGATACCTATCCTCCGGTTTCCGCCTGCGAAACAAAAACAATAAGGTGACGAGGCCGATACGGCCGATAAACATAACCGTAATAATAATCATTTTGCCTGCTGTGGAAAGATCGCCGGTTATGCCCATGGAAAGTCCGGTTGTGCCGAAAGCGGAACAGACCTCAAAAAGAATTTCCATGGTTGAAAAATCTTCAATGACCGAGAGTATAATAACAGCAGCCACCACCAGCATCACAGCCACGAAAAAAACTGTAAACGCTTTTATAATGTCCTCCTGAAAGAGTTCCCGGTGGAAGACTTTAACACTTACCCTTCCTTTTAAAAGTGCCAGCATGCTGAGTATTAACACGGCGAAAGTAGTTGTCCTAATGCCTCCGCCGCAGCTGCTGGGCGAAGCTCCAATAAACATCAAAAGGCAAAAAAACAACAGTGTTGCAGAGTGATACGCACTGACATCCACCAGACTGAAGCCGCCGCTTTTGGTAGTCAGGGACTGAAAAAGGGACACTGTAATCTTTTGGTACCAGGGCATTCCGGCCAGCGTGCCGTGTTGTTCGGACAGCAGCACAAAAACAAAACCGGCCAGAAGTAGCACAAAGAAAGTGATCGTGGTTATCTTGGTGTAAAGGGAAAACCTGAGCCTTCTATGTTTGCGCCAGGAAATAATGTTGGAGTTCACCTCCAGAAGCACGGGAAAACCGATGGCCCCCGCTAGCAGTAATAAGCCAATCACGCTTTTTAACACATAATCCTGCTGAAAACCCTGCAGGCTGTTACCGAAAAGATCAAAACCGCAGTTCGTAAAACCTGAAATACTGTGAAAAAGGCCCGCACTCAGCGCGCTGATAAAAGGCGCCTGGTATTCATTCGTGAAGTGAACGGTTAGGACCAGCGTGCCCAACAGTTCGAAGAGGACAGCTGCTTTAAAGATGAAAAGGGCTAGATAAACCATCCCCTGCAGGGACGGCTGGTTCTGGTCCGCGGTGATCATCATTCGTTCCCGGAGGCTGATCTGGTTTCCCCGCATGACAAACACCAGGGTACCCAGGGTCATGATACCGATACCCCCGAACTGCATCAGAAAAGCCAGGATGCATCGGCCGGTTGTGCTGAAGGTGCTTCCCGTGTCAACGGCGGTGAGCCCGGTAACGCTGATGGCGCTGGTAGCCGTAAAAAGGGCGTCGACCAGGCTGAACTCTACACCTGGCTGCAGCGAGAAAGGCAGGCTGATAAGCGCTGTTCCCAAAGCCGTAAACAGCAGATATCCCATTACAATCAGATAAACCGGGCTTACAGTCAACTTTTTTCTTTTTAATTCCTTCAGATATAAATCCTGTTTTCCCAAAAACAACTCCCGCCTAACTATACGCAGACTGTATTGTTTATTGTTTGCCTAAAAAAGATATTAAAACAAACAAAAATCCCGGCAAAAAAGATCATAAGCACCGGGTTTTGGACATATCAAATACACATATTAATATATTATAAATCCGCAGTTAAAAAATACAAGTGTTATTTTAAATAAGAGATATTGCTTTAATTTTAATTCCGGCAGGATTTTATCTAACAAAAGACGAATACCACTTTAATAAAATTTACCACACTTAACATAGTGAACAGGTCGCTGTTAGTAGCGTTAAAAGGGAAGTCCGGTATGATCCGGCGCGGTCCCGCCACTGTAAGGGGATGAACTCTAAAATGTCACTGGTCAGGCTTCGACCCGGCCGGGAAGACGGAGCAGTCAAATGACCCTTAGCCAGGAGATCTGCCTGTTCATTGATCACTAAAATACCTACGGTTGATAGGTAGTGATCGTTCAGGTCAGAGTTTGTTTTCTGCGTAAAAACCTGGATGTACTACCCTACCCCCGTGTTTTAGGCGGGGTTTTTGATTTATAAGAAGTATGTATACACCAAATTTTCGTGAGATGAGGATGGTGTGATATTTTATCAAATGCCGCCGGCCAGACTTCGGTAGAATATCTGTTTCCAGAGTCTGGCAAATGGCTTGCCCTGCAAAACGGCCTGCGTGCCCTCCCGGGACCCGGTTATATCCTTGTGGCCGCCGCCACACCATTGTTTACTGTTAATTCCGGAATATTTGGCGGCGGTATCAACTACAAGCGGTACTTTCTAAACCGCCAGGTGGAAAAAGATTATACTTCGGACTGTCCAGCGGATGAGATGGCTGATTACCTCGCATTACAATTTGCATCATACAAACCTACCTCATTAGAATGGGCGGCCCTGATGACAGCAGCCAGGGTAGTTGACGCGTGCTGGCTGAAAGTAACACACCGGGACTGCCGGGTGAACGTGATTATCACGGCCGGTGTCAACAACGCCTGCTCCGCCGGCGTCACACCCTATTGCGTCCAGGCGTCCGACAAAATTGAACCCGGGACAATTAACACCATGGCCTTCACGTCCCATGCTCTGACGCCGGGTGCGCTGGTTAACGCCGTGCAGACTGTGACAGAAGCAAAAACCCAGACTTTGCGCGAGCTCAATATTACCTGCCCGGTAACAGGCGCTTTCGCCAGCGGGACAAATACCGACGCAACGTTAATAGCAGCCGCTTCAGATACAATACCCTGCGAGTATGCCGGACCGGGGACATTAATCGGTTATATGCTCGCCCTCGGCGTGCGCGGAGCGTTGACTCAGACGTTAAAGAACTACCTCGCGCGGCAGGCGCAGGATGCTTATGATGGAACCCCGTCTTAGGGAAATTTTAAAATTTCGAAAGGAGTTTTTTATGTTTAGCAAGAGGAAATCGATTTTTTCTACGCTGCTGTTTGTTTCATTAATTCTGTCCGTCATTTTCCTGCTACAGGGCTGCGGCAAGCCAATTAAAGCATCTAGCGGTACCGGTTTTCCCATGCAAATCACCGATAATCTGGGCCGGGTGGTTACTATTAAAGAGGCGTCCCGGCGAATTGTTTCCCTGGCGCCTGCTATCACTGAGACCCTCTTTGCCCTGGGATTAGGTGACAAGGTAGTGGGTGTGACCAATTACTGTGACTACCCGGCTGAGGCCG
>JAQVLS010000063.1 GCA_028704035.1 Desulfotomaculaceae bacterium
TGCCTCAGCTTGCGAAGAGTCTTGGCTTCAATCTGCCTGATTCTCTCCCGGGTAACGCCGAATTGCTGCCCCACTTCTTCCAGGGTGCGGGCGCGGCCATCGTCCAGGCCGAAGCGCAGACGCAACACTTTTTGCTCCCGGTCTGTTAGGGTTTTCAGCACCTCATCCAGCTGTTCGCGCAGCAGGGTGAAGGAAGCTTCCTCTGCAGGCGCTCTGGCATCGTGGTCCTCAATAAAATCACCCAGGTGAGAGTCTTCTTCTTCACCAATCGGTGTCTCCAATGACACCGGCTCCTGGGCTATCTTCTGTATTTCCCTGACTTTTTCTTCAGTAATATTCATTTCTTTGGCAATTTCTTCGGGATTCGGATCGCGACCCAGTTCCTGCAGCAACTGCCTTTGTACCCTGATTAGTTTGTTTATGGTTTCAACCATATGCACCGGGATCCGGATAGTCCTGGCCTGGTCAGCTATAGCCCTGGTAATCGCCTGGCGGATCCACCACGTGGCGTAAGTGCTGAATTTATATCCCTTGCGGTAGTCAAATTTTTCAACAGCCTTGATCAGTCCCAGGTTTCCTTCCTGGATCAGGTCCAGAAACAACATTCCCCTGCCGACATAACGTTTGGCGATGCTGACAACCAGCCTCAGGTTAGCCTCAGCCAGCTTTCTTTTCGCTTCCTCATCCCCTGCCTCCATGCGCATGGCCAGGTCTACTTCCTCTTCCGATATGAGAAGAGGCACGCGGCCTATTTCTTTCAAATACATGCGCACGGGGTCATCGATGCCGACACCTTCAGGCACCGCCAGATCAACTTCAACTTCTGCTTCAGCTTCAGTTTCAGTTTCTTCATTTGACGATTTTATTGTTGTACTTTCCATTGGCTCAAGGTCGGCAGTCTCCTGGATGACTTCAATGCCCAGTGTTGCCAGTTTTTCATAAATTTCGTCTATCTGTTCGGGTGTAAGTTCGATTCCCTGAAGACCGTCCATAATTTCATTGTACGTCAGGATACCGCGTTTTTTCCCTTTCTCAATTAATTCCCTTACTCCTTCAGAAATAATCTCTTCACTCAAATGTTATCCCTCCCCTCACCGCGGTGATCCCCGTTATTAATATTAAAAATATTCCTATAATCAACTATTAATTCAGCAGCACGTTCCAAATTGCCTGCCTTCTCAGCTTCATCTATACCTTTCAGAAAAACAAGTTCACGCAGCAGGTCATTATATAGCATGTTGTTGCCCAACTTTTCCATATCCTTTATTTCTTCCAGGATTTCTTCCCTCCGCTCCTGGCGAATACACCGATTGATAGAATCAATATAGCATTTCATTATATTAACAGGATTTTCTCCTGGGATATCCAGTGTTAACAATTTACTTAACAGGTTTTGATCATCATTATCCAGTATGCTGAACAATCCTTCAGGGCGATAGTCCGGACTTTTATATAATTCAAGACAATTCGCAAATATCCTTTGATAATTATCGTTTTTAAATGGAATTTCGCCTACTTCGGCCAGGATTATTTCCCCGATAGAAGGATCCTCCAAAACCAGCCGTAAGAGAATTGATTCAGACTTCCCCCTGGCATCCATTTTTTTCTCTTTTCTTATAATAGTATGTATGTTTTTAACATTTTTATCCGGATATGTCCACTTTTTACTTGAGTTTTCCTCAAATCTCTTTAATTCTCCCGCTACTATATCCCAGCTCAGATTCAGCGTGCGGGCAATCTTTTTCAAACCTTCCTCCTTTTCAACCCCACCCTTTGCCGCCAGGTCAGGAAAAACCTGGCGCATAACCTCTAATTTTTCTGCCACCGTCCTGATAATTCCTTTCCCGGCGGCATACTGCAGTTTGTATTCAATTAAGGAAGCCGCGCGTCTAATTAATTCTTCCCAGGGTGCGACGCCGTATTGCCTCAAGAAATCATCGGGATCTTTTCCGTCGGGAATGCTTACCACGCTCACCTCGCAGCCCAATTCCTGCAAAATATCCAACCCCCGGATGGTGGCCGCGATACCGGCCGCGTCAGCGTCATAAGCAAATATCACATTCCGGCTGTTGTTCAGCAAAAGCCTTCCGTGCTCTACTGTAAGAGCGGTGCCGAGCGAGGCTACCGTATTGGTAATCCCGTACTGGTGGGCTGTGATCACATCCATATAGCCTTCAACAACAATAACGCAGTCCTTTTCTCTTATAGACTGCCGGGCCTGGTGCAGTCCATACAGCGTCCGGCCTTTACTGAAAAAAGGCGTTTCCGGACTGTTCAGATACTTGGGGAGATTATCGTCCAGAACCCTGCCCCCAAAGCCGACAATCCGGCCAGCGGCGTCCCAGATGGGGAACATAACCCGGTTGCGAAAGCGATCATAGAACCTGCCGGTTTCTGCGATAACCGCAAGACCGGCCTCTACTAGATCCTGCTGCCGACAACCCTTATTGCCCAGGTAATCCAATAATGACTGCCAGCCGGGCGGGGCAAATCCTATTTGAAAATGTTCCAGCACCTCCGGTGAAAGCCCCCGCCCCTGCAAGTAGTGTCTGGCTGCGGCTGCTTCTTGGCGCTGTAAATTATTAACAAAGAAATCTTTGGCCAGATTATTAGCGTTTTTCAGGATATTCCGTCTGGCGTCTCTTTTACGGGCAGCCGGATTATCATCTGCGGGAAGGACTATCCCCGCCTGTTCTGCCAGTGTCTTAACAGCTTCAGTAAAAGTCAGGTTTTCTTTTAACATTAGAAATTTAAAAATATCGCCGCCGACATTACATCCGAAACAGTAGAAAATTTGTTTTTCAGGTGTGACAGTAAATGAAGGCGTACGATCATCATGAAAGGGACACAATCCCGTATAGCTTTTCCCCTTTTTCTTAAGTTGCACAAAACGGGATATTACATGCAAAATATCTGAACGCAGGCGGACTGTTTCAATTACCTCGTCGGGGATAAAGCCCACCTAAGATCACCCTTCTTCTTCCATAAGTCCTGTAATAGTAAATCAGTTCAACAAATAATTTTTTTATCCTTCCGCAAATTGTTATTACTTATCTCAGCGAAAAATGCATTTATCAACACTAAAATTCGCCGTTTTTACTAATTATCCTTTTTTTCGACAAATTTCACATAACAACAAATGGCATTATGGGGCTAGGGCATCCCACGGCAGCGGTAAAAAATAACCCTGGTATATCCGTATGGCGAAGTTATCCGTCATCCCGGCTATATAATCGCAAACCGCCCTGTCGATATTCTCCTCACAGGCGCGCTGCCGGAATTCGGGCGGGAGAAGTTCGGCATGCCCCAAAAAGTGTTTATACAGGTTTTGCACCACATGACAGGCCTTGTCCTCATCCCGCTTTGCCTTCGAGCCGATATAAACGCTTTCGAACATAAAATCTCTCAGCTTTTCGGTAGCAGCCAGGATCGAAGGACTCATTTTAATTTGAGCAGTCTCATCCATGTTTGTGTAGATCAGATCCAGCACCATTGTATTGATCCTGTCCCTGTGTTTTTTGCCAAGGACCGCAAGACATTCAGCCGGGATTTGCTCCGTTGTGATTATCCCTCCCCGAATGGCGTCGTCAATATCATGGTTGATATAAGCAACCCGGTCGGCAAATCTGACGATCTGCCCCTCCAGGGTAGACGACATTTCCGGGCCGGTGTGGTTTAAAATACCATCCCTTACTTCCCAGGTCAGGTTAAGGCCCCTGCCTCCTTCCAGAATTTCTACCACCCTGAGGCTCTGTACATTGTGCTTAAAACCAGGTTTAAAGACACTGTCCAGCGCTTTTTCACCGGCGTGGCCGAAGGGTGTGTGGCCGAGGTCATGGCCCAGCGCCACCGCTTCAGCCAGATCCTCATTAAGCCGCAGTGCCCTGGCCACTGTACGGGCAATTTGCGCTACCTCGATGGTGTGCGTAAGCCTGGTGCGGTAGTGATCGCCTTCCGGAATGATAAAGACCTGCGTCTTGTGTTTAAGGCGCCTGTAGCTTTTTGAATGGATGATCCTGTCCCGGTCGCGCTGGAAAGCAGTGCGCACGCTGCATTCCTCTTCCTTCAGCTGCCGGCCGCGGCTGGCGCTGCTTAAACAAGCGCGGGAAGATAAAGTCCGGCGCTCCAATTCCTCGGAACGAAAGCGTATATCCACTTAAAGCCACCGTCCTATCCGGATTTGAAATGGTTAAAAACATTCTACTAAAAAGGCGTGTAATCCTGCTGTAAATATTCTTTTTACAAAAGAAAAACCCCGGTGCAGCAAAAGTCGCCGGGGATATTATTTGAAAAATCTTCTCTGCCTCAGGCCCGCTGTAGCTTCCGCTACCTCCAGGACATGCCTGGCCAGAATCCTGGCCCGGGCCAAGCCGGATGTATCCGCCGTCGCCGGCTGCTGGGCGCAGGCGCCCAGATGTCCAGCGTCTTCCTCCTGGTGAGCGTCACCTACCACAATCATACCCTGACACAACATCATGTCCTGGAGGGCGCGCAGGGTCGTCTCCTGACCGCCGAAACGGGAACCGCCGACGGCCAGAGCGCCGCCCACGATATTGAGAAGATATTTTTCGCGTCTTAAAAGCCTGGTTTTATCCCAAAAAGACTTGATCTGGGCGGAAACCGTGCCGAAGTACACCGGGCTGCCAAACAGTATGCCGTCCGCCTTGCGCATCAGGTCAAACATTTCGGCCAGCTTGGTGTTTTTATAGCATCTCCCGTCACATGGCGTGCTGCAGTACAGGCAAAAGGGGTTTTTAGCATCATATATTCCTTCTGACACCTGCAGCAACCTGTTTTCAACCCCTGCGGCCTTTATTTCCGCAAGAGCGCTGTTCAGCAAAAAAGCAGTGTTTCCCTCTCTATGCGGGCTTCCATTCAATGCTAGAATAAACATTTTCATAACTCTCTTTCATAATATATTTAAATAAACCTTATGCCGGGTTGTTACCTAATATGCCTCACAGGCACGGGGTGTCAGGGGGACGGGGTTGTTGACACTCCGGTCAGCGGCGCCCTGGCCAGGGTAAAATATTTCGGTCCCCTGGAGCCCAGTTCGCTCAGCATGAGGTCCACAGTTGAAATTTTTGCGGAACCAAATATCTTATTTTCCGCTACTTTTTCCGCCTTGTCAAAAACATCTAAAAAACCGGCCGGAGAACGCAGTCTGGCTAAAGTCAGGTGGGGCGAAAATTTGTTTTTTCCCGGTGCAAAACCAGGTTCCTTCAGTTCACGCTGCACCTGGCGGTTTAATTGCAGCAGATCAACAGTATCGCCGCCGACACCGGCCCAAAAGACGCGGGGTCTTTCCCGCGAAGGGAATACGCCGACCCCGCTCAACTTCAAGGTAAAAGGAGCAATCCTCTCGGCAGCCCTGTTTAGCGCCGCCGCCACAGCCGGAACCTGATCCTCACTGACATTGCCGAGAAATTGGACCGTCAGGTGCAGGTTTTCAGGCTCAACCCATTTCATGTCGGCGTTGACCTTCCTTAAATCCCGGATGAATGAGCCGATGCCTTTTTTTATTTCAAATGGTAAATTCACCGCCACAAACAACCTCATCTGCCGCACAACAGTCAGCTCCATTCAAAGTGAAACAATATTTTATAGTGTGCCGTAGTCCCGCTCGCCGGTACCTTCGGCTTTAACCACGGCCTGGGCGGCAGCTATCAAAATAGACCGATCACCATTTTTTCACATTGTGGAACACTCTTTGCGAACCCATTATTATCAATAGCATTTAATTTCATTTTTCATCTAGTACCTTCCCAAATTGCTTTCTCTCGATTATATCGCGAATCACGCAATATAGGGCATGGAATGAACCATAAATTAGGCATTTCACCATTTCTCGGAATATTCCATATTATATTTAAAAAGAACCTTTTTATCTTTAAAAAAAACTCTTTTTAGGAGATGATTATATGCCTATCACCCCTGCCGATTTTATCGTTAGCCTCTCTCCCAATCCCGTCAGCGTTGTAGTAGGAATGACCGGGACTGTTAATATGTCCTTTTCAAATACCAGCGCTGTTGATTGGGGCTATAACCTAACCCTTGAAGTTACCCTGCCTGATGGTGTATCTTTCGTCAGTAGCACCGTAGTTCCCACCCTAGTAACCGCTAACCCTTCCGGCACCATTACTCTTGGCTGGACCAATATCAAGGATCTTGCACCCAATGAAATAAACTACCTTATCGGTTTAACCCTGCACGCAGACGAAACCTTTATACTTTCGGGAAATCCTGTTCCCTTCGATGTGCCTCTGATAAGTGTTGCCCTATCTGCAACAGTAGATACACTTCCGAGGGGCAATGACGACCCGGGCAATGTGAAAGTCACCAATACCACTGACGCCAATTTTATCCCCCTGCGTTACAATTTGGTAAAATCTGCTCCTGGCAAAATGCCCAAAGGCGCAGGTCTTCTTTCCCCTGTCGTTGCACCCCGATGGCCCTATCAGTATACCATGACGGTCATGAACAACAGCCGGGTGCCCTCTAGTGTAACCTTGCTAGACAAACTACCCAACGGTGTTCGCTACCTAGGGGGGCTGTCAGTATCCGGCCCAGATGGGCTAGCACTTTCTTCTCCTACAGTTATTACCCCTTCCCCCGAACCGGGATGTCAGGATTTTGTGACGTTGGACTGGGGAACCGTGACTCTTTCCTCCTTCTCTGTCAACGTCATTACCTTCAATGCAGCCATCTGGGATAACTATACCACGGGCTGTTTGGAAAACAGCGGCAGCCGCATTACCCATCTGACGCCCCTCCAGAACACGGCAACCTTAAACGGCCTTTCTGGTCCCGTCACTTCCAACTCAATTACCAACGCTATGGACGCAACTATTAGCAAGAGTGTGGCCCCTACCATCACCGATGTTGGTCAGATTAACCAGTATACTTTGACCTATCGCATTAACCAGTACGATCCGGTAAACTCTTTTACTGTCACCGACTTACTAAGCAACGGACAATCCTATGTCCTTAGTTCCGCTGTACCACCATACAATAGCCTCACTAACAATGTGGATGGTAGCACGACTATTTTCTGGAGCTTGGGATTTCAGCCCACCGGTACTACAGGCATACTCTCTTTTTCCGCTCTGGTCAACCCCAATTATATCCTGCTTGGCCAAGTGAGTGCCGGGGATATACTGACCAACCATGTGGACATTAACGGGATGAACCAGAATTTTTCTACGCCTATTCCTGATAATGCTGATGCTAGTACCTCTATTCCTATTCCGGTAATTAGCAAGTCTATTTTGAACTACTATTATAACGACGGTTCACCCAAATCCTTCGACGTACTGGCTCCCGGCGACCTGGCAGAATTTCTGATCACTTACAGCTCGCTTGGTCTAACGGCGGAACAGCGGGCTATTAAGATTGACGAATATGCCCCTTCAAATATGGGTCCTTTGACAACCGCTCTGCCTATTACTTACGGCGGTACCTTAGGTAATTCCTTTATTCCCGTTACCGTTTCTCCCAACGGATTACGCTGGGTCTTAGGGACTGTGCCCGGTAACAGCCTTTGGACCGCTACCTTTCGAGTGCCGGTCATTAGTGCAGCTCCCGTATTTATTGGACAGCAGAACAACTTGGCCAAGCTGGCAGGCACCGACACAGCCGGTTTTGCCTACAGCGACCGGGATCAAGTCCTGCTGACCTTTGGGCAGCCCAATGTTCAATTCAGCAAAAGCGTCAGTGGCCCCAATGTCAATGCTATTAAAGCCGGTGAGACTTATACCTATTCCCTGACAATTTCTAATCCGCAGAACGCCGCCGGCACTGTAACCGATGCCTTTCAGATGGATCTAACCGATGTGGTGCCCACTGATCTTATTCCCACTGGGGTCTACTCTTTTTCCGGGACAGGAAGTCATACTGCCCCCTCCTTTGTAGGGCAGAACATCTCCCTGACCGTCACCCAACTAGCCCCCGGGGAAAGCCTGGTTTTCAATTATGATGTTTTGGTCAGCCCCTCG
>JAQVLS010000064.1 GCA_028704035.1 Desulfotomaculaceae bacterium
CGGCAGTGGCCCTTTGAGCTGGTCCGGGCGGCCGGTCCTTATGAGGGTATATTGAAGGAAGCGATTCATCGCTTCAAGTACCTTGGCCGCCGGGGCCTGGCTTTCAGCCTGGCCGGCCTGATGGTAGAAACTGCCCGCACGGAGCCTTTATTAACCTCGGTTGATCTGATACTGCCGGTGCCGCTTTCGGATGAAAAGCTGCGCCTGCGAGGTTTTAACCAGGCTGCCCTGCTGGCGGAGGAAGTTGGTTGCAGACTGCAAATGCCTGTAAACCGCAAGCTGCTGGTCAAAGATTTTGAGACCCACCCCCAGACCGGCTTGAATAGGACTGCCAGAGAGCAAAACCTCAAGGGCGCCCTCAGAGTGACAAACACCGAGGTCATTCGCGGCAAGAACATCATGATTATCGATGATGTTTTTACAACCGGCAGCACTATGTCGTCAGCAGCTCTCATTATTCGCTCTGCAGGAGCAAAACATGTGTTTGGTCTTACGGTGGCTGCAGGCCGATATTTTTAAAATTCTACAAAATTCATGCCAGCCTTTTACACAATATGACATTATATTTGGGGCGATAATATTTTACCCACATCAAAAAGGCCGATTTCATAAGTTATTAACAGCGTTATCCACATTGTCCACAGGCTTTTCTTTGGGTCAGCGTTTTTCGAAAGTAATTTTTCGACATTTGTAATTTCAATAAAAGCCTCTTGTCGAATTAAATTTATAAACAAAAAGCTGTACAAATAAAAATATTGAGCAAAATATGGAAAGCTTGACAATCTTATCTCTCCTATGTTACCATTTGAATGGAGGTTCTATATCTTGAGATCAAGTTTTTAGGAGGTATGTTTGTGGTTGGCACGGTTAAATGGTTTAACCAGGAAAAGGGTTATGGTTTTATCGAGAGGGAGGATGGTGGAGACGTATTTGTCCACTTCTCGGCGATTCAGGAGGAAGGCTTTAAGACCCTAGCCGAGGGTCAGAAGGTTGAATTCGATATCGTCGAAGGCGCCCGGGGGCCTCAGGCGGCCAACGTGATGAAAATATAAAGATGAAATACCCCAGCTCAGCCTGGGGTATTTAAATCTAATGAGGTTTAAGAAAAGATTTATTCCATAAAGGGAATAATAAACACAGGATAAAAATATTACTATGACGGAAGGGGTGTTCATATGGGGGTAAAGGTTCGCGGTAGAAACATCGAAGTGACGGATGCTTTGAAGGAATACATTAACAAGCGACTGCGAAAACTCGAAAAATACATTGATAACTTGGGTGAAGCCCAAGTTACCCTATCTGTGGTAAGGGGGTTCCACCGGGTTGAAGTGACCACTTCCATCAACGGGATGATCTTAAGAGGGGAAGAAAGCACCGATGATATGTACGCCTCTATCGACCTGGTGGTGGATAAGCTCGAAAAACAAATTGAGAAATATAAAGGCAAGCTACAGAGGAGGGGTGCCAGGTTTGCCAATAACCTGAAGACGCCTGCTGCTGTAAATGTTGAAGTTGAAGAGGAAGGGCCGCGCCTGGTGCGGACAAAACGTTTTGCTATTAAACCAATGCCGGTCGATGAGGCCGTCCTGCAGATGAACCTGCTGGGACACAATTTCTTTGTGTTTTCCAATGCCGAAACTGAACAGGTTAATGTTGTTTACAAGCGCAAGGACGGCAATTATGGTCTAATCGAGCCAGAGTTCTAGGATCCCAATAAAAACAGGCGCCTCGTTAAGCAGGCGCCTGTTTTTATTGGTCCGGCGCCGTTCTGGCAAATAGTCCCATAATTGACTGCTTTATCGAATATCAGTATAATATAAAATGGTTATATGTGTTTAGATGTCTGATATTTGAGGTGTTATGAAATGCTAGGGTTCATCAAGAACTGGCTTGACGACAACGCCCGCGAGGTAAAAAAACTGCAGCGCACGGTAGATGATATCAACAATTTGGAATCAAAGTTTAAACTGCTTGCTGAGGAAGATCTCAAAGGCATGACTGCTGATTTTAAAGGACGGCTGGACCGTGGCGAAAAACTTGACGATATCCTGCCGGAAGCCTTCGCGGTGGTGCGGGAAGCATCCCGGCGTGTCCTGGGCATGCGGCATTTTGACGTCCAGTTGATGGGCGGGATGATACTGCACCAGGGACGCATTGCTGAGATGAAAACAGGTGAAGGAAAGACGCTGGTGGCCACACTGCCGGTTTACCTGAACGCGCTTACGGGCAGAGGTGTCCATGTTATCACGGTCAACGACTACCTGGCGCGCCGGGACAGCGAGTGGATGGGTCAGATATACAGCTACCTTGGTTTAAACGTCGGGCTGATTGTGCACGGCCTGGACTGGGATGAGAAAAAGCGGGCTTACGACGCTGATGTGACATACGGCACCAATAACGAGTTTGGTTTTGACTACCTGCGGGACAACATGGCTCATCATCCCAGCCAGCTGGTGCAGCGCGAAATGAACTATGCCATAGTTGACGAGGTAGACAGCATCCTCATCGATGAGGCCAGGACACCGCTGATTATCTCCGGCCAGGCTGATAAGTCAAACGAACTATACAATGTATTTGCCAGGATTGTGCCCCGCTTGGCTCCGGAAACCGACTATACCGTTGACGAAAAAGCGCATACTGTCGCCATCACTGAGGCAGGTGTAGCCAAGGTGGAAAAAGCGATCAGCGTGTCTAACCTATACGACGACAAGAACATCGAGCTTACTCACCACCTGAACCAGGCCCTTAAAGCCAATGCCCTGATGAAAAGGGACCGCGACTATGTGGTGAAAGACGGCCAGGTGATTATCGTGGATGAGTTTACCGGCCGGCTGATGTTTGGCAGGCGGTATGGTGAAGGACTGCACCAGGCCATTGAGGCCAAGGAAAACGTAAAAATCGAAAGAGAGTCTCAGACCCTCGCCACGATCACATTTCAGAATTATTTCAGAATGTACGAAAAACTTGCCGGTATGACCGGTACGGCCGAAACTGAGGAGCAGGAATTTAAAAAAATCTACAACCTGGACGTGGTAGTGATACCTACCAACAAGCCGCTGGTCCGTGTTGACACGCCGGATGTAATTTACAAGACAGAGCAGGCCAAGTTCCGGGCTGTAGTGACTGAGATTGCTGCCAGGCACGCCAAGGGGCAGCCGGTACTGGTAGGCACTATCTCCATTGAAAAATCGGAATTACTCAGCGGCTTGCTCAGGAAGAAAGGTGTGCCCCACCAGGTGCTTAACGCCAAGTACCATGACAAAGAAGCGGAAATAGTGGCCCAGGCCGGGCGTTACGGCGCGGTGACCATAGCTACCAACATGGCCGGGCGCGGCACAGACATTCTCCTGGGAGGCAATCCGGAATTTCTCGCTCGCCTGGAAATGAGGCGGGAGGCCCGGCAGCAGGAGACGTCCGGTGATAATAACGATTCCGCCGCAGAGGACGAAAGCCTGGCGCTGCAGCCTCTGATGCAAAAATACCGCCGGCAGACAGGAGAAGAACATGCCGGGGTGGTTGAACTGGGTGGCCTGCACATCATCGGTACGGAGCGCCATGAGAGCCGCCGTATCGACAACCAGCTGCGCGGCCGTTGCGGACGTCAGGGCGACCCTGGTTCCAGCCAGTTTTACAGTTCTCTGGAAGACGACCTGATGCGCCTGTTCGGCTCCGACAATATCGCGGGAATTATGGAGCGGCTGGGAATAGAAGAAGACATGCCCATTGAGCACCAAATGATTTCCAAGTCCATTGAGACCGCCCAGAAACGGGTGGAAAACCGAAACTTTGATATCCGCAAGCATGTGCTGCAGTACGATGACGTGATGAACCAGCAGCGGGAATTGATCTACAAGCAGCGCCGCCAGGTGCTGACCGGTGAAAACTTGAAAAAAGACGTGCTGGAGATGATCAACGCCTCCGTGGAACGGGCGATCGCCACTTACGCGCCGGAGGGCGTCCATCCCGAAGAGTGGGATTTTCACAGCCTTCTGGGGCAGGCGGAACAGTTGTTTTTACCAGGCCACAAGCTGGCGCCTGTGGACCTTGAGGATATGGGCCGTGGTGAGTTGACGGAATTTATCACCGAAAAAGCCCGTGCGGCATATGAGGCCAGGGAGCAGGAACTGGGGCCCGAGACCATGCGTCAGGTGGAGCGGGCAGTGATGCTGCGTATAGTTGACGATAAATGGATGGATCACCTTGACGCCATGGACCAGCTGCGGGAAGGCATCGGCCTGCGCGCTTATGGGCAGAAGGATCCCTTGATTGAATACAAGTTTGAGGGATACGAGATGTTCCAAAACATGGTTAACACCATCCAGGACGAAGTAGTGCGCTATATTTTCCGGGTAGACGTAGTCCAGCCCCAGCAGCAGCAGCGCAGGGTGGTAGAAAACCGCTACGCTGATGATAGCGTCAAAAAGCCCGTGCGTAAGGAAAATAAAATAGGCCGCAATGATCCCTGCCCGTGCAACAGCGGTAAAAAATATAAGAAGTGCTGCGGCCGGGCGGAGGCTATATAAAAAAAGGAATGGTTGAAAGAATGTTCACAGAGTTGAAACGGGAGCTGGAACCGCTTGGCAAAAGAATAGAAGATTTGAGGGTTTCCCTTTGACATAGCCGGTAAAGAAGAAGAAATCGGCAGGTTGGATGATCAAATGCTCAACTGCGGTTTTTGGGATAATCAGACGACGGCGCAGAAAACTGTACAGCGGGTGGCGAACCTGCGTGACAAGGTTTCTGCTTTTCAGGACCTTGTAAAAAAGTATGAGGAACTAGAGGTCTTAGTAGAACTGGGCCAAGAGGAAAAAGATGAGTCACTGGCTGGAGAAGCCGGAGAAAGTCTGGGTTTAGTTACCAGGCTGATGGAAGAGATGGAATTGGCAATTCTGCTCAATGGTCCTTACGACCGGGGCAGCGCTATTATCGCCCTCCACGCCGGCGCCGGCGGCACCGAGGCCCAGGACTGGGTAGAAATGCTCCTGCGGATGTACGGGCGCTGGGCGGAGCGGCGCCGCTATAGGGTTGAGGTTTTAGACATGCTGCCGGGTGATGAGGCCGGTATCAAAAGCGCCACCATTGAAGTTATCGGCGCCAACGCTTACGGTTATCTTCTGGCGGAAAAGGGAGTGCACCGGCTGGTGCGTATTTCGCCTTTTGACACCGCTGGACGGCGGCACACTTCTTTCGCTTCCGTGGATGTCCTGCCGGAAGTGGAAGAAGGTGTGGACGTGCAGATCGACCCGGAGGACCTCAAAATCGATACCTTCCGCTCCGGCGGCGCCGGCGGGCAGCACGTCAACAAAACAGATTCGGCAGTCCGGATGACCCACCTCCCTACCGGGATCGTTGTATCCTGCCAGAATGAACGCTCCCAGATGGCCAACCGGTTGGCAGCCATGAAAATGCTGAAGGCCAAGCTTATTGATCTGGAGATCCGCAAAAAAGAAGCCGAACTGGCGGCGCTGCGCAGTGACCAGCAGGAAATAGCCTGGGGCAGCCAGATCCGGTCCTATATATTCCACCCCTACAGCATGGTCAAGGACCACCGCACCGGGTGGGAGGCGGGAAATATAAACGCTGTGATGGATGGCGATATCGACCCTCTTATCGCCTCCTACCTGAAAGTAAAGGCCCGGCGGCAAATGTAATAATTTGATTATAAGAAGCGCGTAACGCGCTTCTTTTTTAATACCTTCATAGCGCCGGAGTATTCTGGATATCCTAACCATGTCAAGGGGACGGTTCTCTTAAAATGTTTTGATTCCTGTTTGATGTCGGGAATCACCAGGTACGTCCACATGATTTGCCCTGATTACCCTTGATTGCATGATTATATTTGGAGTGTCACAGATGGTGTGGAAAATACTCCGGGAAACAATCGGTGTGAGCGTGGGGGTGGTTTTAACCGCCCTGGGGCTGGATATGTTTCTGATACCAAATAAAATAGCGGCCGGAGGTGTAAGCGGCATTGCTATCATCTTGCATTACCTGATTGATGTGCCGGTAGGAGTAGCCATGCTTACCCTGAACGTGCCGCTTTTTGCTGCGGGCATCTACCGTTTGGGGCTGCGGTTTGGGTTTCGTTCACTCTTCGGCACGGTGGCCCTTTCTGTTGCTGTTGACGCCCTCGCCCCTTTCCTGCCGGTTCCCACACAGGATATACTGTTGGCCGGTCTTTTCGGGGGGGTGCTGGTGGGACTCGGTCTGGGACTGGTCTTCCGGTATAACGGTACCACCGGGGGAACCGATCTCGCTGCCGCGGTGCTGCGAACCTATACCGGGGCGAACATCGGTCAGATGCTTTTCCTGGTGGATGCCACAGTCGTACTCGCGGCGGGGATTGTTTTTCAATCAGCCGAGCTGGCGATGTACGCGCTTATTACCATCTTTGTGACCTCCTGGATGATCGACCTGTTGCAGGAGGGTTTCAGCTACAGCAAGGCTTTTTTAATCATTTCCGATCAGCCGGGAGAAATAGCGGCGGCTATTGTCAGAGGGTTGAACAGAGGCGCCACCGCATGGCCGGCCAGGGGCGTCTACACCGGCACAGAAAGGGAAATTATCCTTGTGGTTGTAAACCGGTCTGAAGTAACCCACCTGAAAGAGATTGTTTATGGGGCCGATCCGCACGCCTTCGTGATCCTAACGGATGTACATGAAGTACTGGGAGAAGGATTCAAAAAATATGAGTAGGACGGGTTTCAACCCGCCAATCCAATTGGGGACACACCTTAGCTTCAGAGCCAATCCCCAAATAGGAGCGTGTTATTTTTCTCCTTTTTAGGAAGGAATATAGCCTGTTATGTCGAAGATCAAATGGATTTGTTGCTTGATGTCTTAACTAATCAGCTGACAATAACCAGAATGAACACACGAGATAAGAGGTGCCCCGTTTGATCCAGCTGCAAAATGTTACCAGGACCTATAACAATGGCGCGAAAGCACTCATAGATGTCACCGTGAAGATTAAAAAAGGCGAATTTGTTTTCCTGGTTGGGCCAAGCGGCGCCGGCAAGTCAACCCTGACCAAACTATTGTACCGGGAAGAGATCCCTAACCGCGGCCAGGTTATCCTCGGCGGGAAAAATGTAGTCCGCATGCGTCCCCGGGAAATACCTTACCTGCGTCGCAAAATCGGCATGGTCTTTCAGGATTTCCGTCTGCTTCCCAGAAAGACAGTTGCTGAAAATGTTTCTTTCGCCCTGGATGTTATCGGCGCCTCGAACAAAGAGATTAAGCGGGCTGTGCCCGCAGTGCTAAGCATGGTAGGGCTCACCGAAAAGGCAGATGTTTTTCCCGAACACCTGTCAGGGGGCGAACAGCAGCGGGTGTGCGTAGCGCGGGCCATTGTAAACAATCCGGTCTTGCTTATCGCCGATGAACCCACAGGCAACCTGGATCCGAAGACCTCCTGGGAACTGATGAAGCTGTTTTTGGCTATTAACCGGCGCGGCACATCTATTATCATGGCCACTCATGCCTGGGACATTGTTGATCGGATGAAGAAGCGCGTGATAGAGATGGCTAACGGAAGGATTGTGCGGGACGAGGAAGAGGGAGCGTACCGCAATGAAGCTTAAGACTGTCCGGTATTATTTTCGGGAGGCATTCCTGTCGGTGATCCGGAACAGCTGGATTTCAGTGGCGTCAATCGGTGTTGTTGCCGTTTCGTTGTTAATTCTGGGCAGTTCCCTCTTGCTGGTGATGAATGCCAACAACATCGCGGTCAACCTGGAGTCAAGCCTGGAAATCAGCGCGTTCTTTAAAGAGGAGATAACGCCGGACGGGATGCGGGATCTCGAAAGCGAACTGGCGGAAAAGCCTGGGATAGCGTCAGTGGTTTTTGTATCCAAAGAGCAGGCGCTGGAGGAAATGAGGGAAAACCTCAATGCCCAGGAGGATATTCTGGCCGGACTGGAAGATAAAAACCCGCTGCCCAATGCTTTAA